>DATCSV010000406.1:0-9972 GCA_036568285.1 Flavipsychrobacter sp.
CGCACCGGGAGAAGACAAAGGTGCTGAAGACCTGGAGTAATTCCTGTTATTGGGCGCTTCTCTCAACTCACCTACAGAAGAACGCCTCAATTGACCGCGGGTACCGCCTGACGTACCGGTGCCTGTGCGCGTACCGGTAGCACGAAGGCTGCCGGGATACCTGTTGATAGAGGAGCGCGGGCCGTAAGTGACTGTACGTACATTACCGCCACCTGCAACACCTCCATAGGCACCTGCATAATATCCGTCGTAGAAACCGTTATAATAGCCACCCCATCCTCCGCCATACATCCATGGAGAATTCCAGGCACTATAGAAGCCGGGATAGCCATACCAGCTATTCCACCCCCAGTAAGATGACCAATATGGTCCGCCAAAACCTACACCGACTCCCCATGACGGGCCCCAGCCCCATGCATTGAAGCCGCCTCCATACCATGGGTTCGACCAAAAGAACGGATCGTAAGCCCAATAGCTGGCACCTACATACGGGCCGTTGAACCTGTTGAAGCGATTAGTGTAGTAGTAATCATCGTCATCGTAGTCGATGTATTCCTCGTCACCACTTTCATACCCGGCAGTATTGCCATTAGCCTCTCTTTCCGCAGCTCTCTTAGCGCGTGCTTCTTCCATTGCCTGCCTTTCTTTCTCGGCCGCTTCCGCATCTCTTTTTGCATCCTCGGCGGTGTAGTATATATCATCCTGCACCTTTTTACTCTGCGCATCCGCAGAAAGCGAGCCGAAGACAGCAAGCAGTAAATATGTTAAGAAAATATGTTTCATCTGATCTCTTTTTTACTTGATAAACTACCTCTGTAAATTACTACATTTGCGGGACTAAACAGCATTACAGACGACATATGGGCGATAATTTAACAACTCGTAAACAGGACTATTCGCAGTGGTATAACGACCTTGTCATCAAGGGAGGATTGGCCGAACATTCAGCCGTGAAAGGCTGCATGGTGATCAAACCATATGGCTTTGCACTATGGGAAAACATGCGCGACCAGCTGGACCGCATGTTTAAAGAAACAGGCCATCAGAATGCGTATTTCCCGTTGTTTATCCCTAAAAGCTTCCTCAGTAAAGAAGCTGCGCATATAGAAGGCTTTGCCAAAGAATGTGCTGTAGTGACCCACTACCGGCTAAAAAACGACCCGGACGGCAAGGGCATTATTGTAGATCCTGATGCCAAACTGGAAGAAGAACTGATAGTGCGCCCCACATCGGAAACCATTATCTGGAATACGTATAAGGGCTGGATACAATCGTACCGCGACCTGCCCATACTGGTGAACCAATGGGCCAACGTAGTGCGCTGGGAGATGCGTACACGACTGTTCCTGCGTACTGCGGAGTTTCTGTGGCAGGAAGGCCATACAGCCCACGCCACTAAAGAAGAAGCAATAGCGGAAACAAAACAAATGCTGGATGTGTATGCCACATTTGCCGAAGAGTACATGGCTATGCCCGTGATACGCGGGGTAAAAACAGAAAGCGAGCGCTTCGCGGGGGCGGTAGACACTTATTGCATAGAGGCATTGATGCAGGACGGTAAGGCTCTGCAAGCCGGTACATCCCACTTCCTGGGGCAAAATTTCGCGAAAGCATTTGACGTTAAGTTTTCAGATAAAGACAATAACCTGGAGTATGTTTGGGCTACATCCTGGGGTGTATCTACCCGACTGATAGGTGCCCTGGTAATGGCGCATAGTGATGACGACGGGCTGGTGTTGCCGCCCAAAATAGCCCCTCTGCAGGTGGTGATAGTGCCTATTTATGGAAAGGATATAGAAGCCGCGAAAAAAGTGGAAGAGAAAGCCCTTGAACTGGTGAGGCAGCTCAGGGCGAAGGGTGTCCGCGTGAAATTTGACGATGACGATAGCAAACGTCCGGGGTGGAAGTTTGCCGAGCACGAATTGCGTGGTGTACCCGTGCGTATAGCATTAGGTGCGCGCGACCTGGAAAACAACCAGGCGGAAGTAGCCCGCAGAGATACAAAAGAGAAAAAAACTTACGCACTGGACAGCCTGGTGGAAAATGTTGACACATTGCTGGACGAGATACAAACCAACATGTACAACAGGGCATTGGTCTTCCGCAACGAGCATACCACAAGGGTAAACAGCTGGGATGAATTTGTAACTGTACTCAATGAGAAAACGGGCTTTATATCTGCACACTGGGATGGCACAGCAGAAACGGAAGAGCGTATAAAAGAAATGACCAAAGCTACTATACGTTGCATTCCGCTGGATAGCATTAAAGAGGAAGGCAACTGCGTACTTACGGGTAAACCCTCTATGCAAAGAGTACTGTTTGCTAAAGCATATTAATTGGTACCAATGATGCAATTTAACCATAACGATGAACCAACAGGTCTGCAGGTAGACGATACCGCCAAGGCATACCTGTTGGAAGCGGGGAGATGGGGAAAATTCATTTCCATATTTGGCATAGTTATGTGCGGACTGATGATAATGGGTGGCTTCTTCTTTACGCTTACCGGATTTGTAGGGGCTTATAGCTCTATGGGTTTTCCAACGACCATACTTGGGGTAATTTATATTGTGGGTGCATTAGTTTACCTGTATCCTTTTATTGCACTTTTACGTTTTTCCATACGTGTAAACGAGGCTATTTCGCGAAATGACAGCACAGTGTTACACAGCTCGTTCCGCTTTCTGAAAAACCATTTCAAGTCTATTGGCATACTGATCATCGTTATGATATTCCTGTACGCGCTGATGTTTTTGTTCCTGGTAGTAATGGGTGGTGTGGCAGCGCTCTCATCCTAAAATAGCTATCAGGCTTTAACTATTCTGCATAAAGGTTGTTATTGTATATATAACAACTATTATGCTACCTCCAAGACTGACCAAAGCAGTGCTTATTCTGCTATTTCTTTTCCTGCTGACGGG
Source organism: Flavipsychrobacter sp. (assembly GCA_036568285.1). GTDB lineage: Bacteria > Bacteroidota > Bacteroidia > Chitinophagales > Chitinophagaceae > UBA5543. Next base: position 2,925 of record DATCSV010000406.1, read on the forward strand.
GGCGATAATCCTAGGCAAAGAATTTTTGCTGCCAATAGCTTTTGCATTGTTATTCTCCATGCTGCTGCTGAAAAAAACTGTGTGGCTGGAGTCTAGGGGGTTCCCTAAATGGCTGGCGATACTGAGTTGCCTGCTACTGGTTGTAGCCGCAGTAGGTGGCGTACTGTACCTGATAGCATGGCAGGTATCAGACCTGGATACAGAGATATCTGAAGTAAGAAGCCACTTTACGCGGATACAATGGGAGGTAAAACAATTCATAAGAGAAACCCTGGGTATGAGCCTGAAGGAGGCCAACGAACTGGTAGACAGCGCATCGCAAAATGGCAGTGCCTCTAAAGTAGTTACCGCTGTACTGGCTGGCCTTACAGATATTTTTACTAACCTGGTATTGACCATGGTTTACGTCTTCCTGTTCCTGTACTTCCGCTCGCATCTGAAAAAATTCATCCTGATGCTGGTACCAGAAGAAAAGAAATCGAACGCAGGTACGATTATCAAAGACTCCATCAATATAGCCAACGGGTATATCTCTGGGCTGGCGAAAATGATAGTCTGCCTGTGGATCATGTATGGTATTGGGTTCAGCATTGTGGGTATCAAAAATCCATTGATGTTTGCACTGCTCTGCGGCACGCTGGAGATAGTGCCCTTTGTAGGTAACCTGACGGGGACATTACTGACGGTAACAATGGCGCTGGTACAAGGCGGCGGCACCGGTATGGTGATAGGCGTTATTGCTGTATATGCGGTGGTTCAGTTTGTGCAGACGTATATACTGGAACCACTGGTGGTAGGAACAGAAGTAAACCTGAACCCGCTCTTTACTATCGTAGCACTGGTGCTGGGAGAAATACTATGGGGTATACCGGGGATGATAATAGCCATACCTATGCTGGGTATCGTAAAAATAATATGTGACAACATAGAAGGACTTAAGCCCTACGGCTTCTTGTTAGGGCAGGGCAAGAACAAGGCCGACCTTGTAGAGCGCATCAAAAAGAAAATAAACAGCTGGCGGCACTAACTATTCCTGATTATATCCGTAACCCGGCGCACCTCATGCGCTGTGTTGTAATAATGAAAGCTGAGGCGCAGCATACCCGCTCTATGAGTTACGACCACCCCGTTCTTCTTCAACAATTCGCCCAAGCCATTCTCATCTTTCAGCAGCACGTAGGAAGCCCTGTTGTTAGTAGAGTACCCGCCGAGAACTGACAGCCCTGCATCTTTGATATCATCCAGGAACAATTGCGTAAGGGCAGTATTGTGTTCTTCAATTTTTGGCACACCCATTTGCATTTTGTGTTGTATTGCTGCATCCATCACCAGTAGGCCGTACATATTGGTATGCCCGGGCTCAAAGCTGCGGGCCCCGGGTATGTACTGAGGCTTGCCCTCGCTAAATGTATAGCTATTGAAACCCGCCACCGCGGGGGGATATTCCTGCATGAAATCGTCGCTGATATACATGACACCTGTGCCGAAACCGGCATTCATCCACTTGTAGTTGCTGGCTATCAGTACATCAACAGGTACAACAGATAAATCAATATGCACGGCACCCATGCTCTGTGTAGCATCCACTATCAGCTTTATACCTTGCTGCCGGCAGAAAGCGCCAATATCTTCCAGGTCAAACTTAAAGGCACTCATCCACTGAACATGACTGATAGCGAGTATGTCCGTTTTCTCATCCAGCAACCTTTGCTTCATTTCATCAACCGGGATGGTAAAACCATCGGTATCTTCTATCCATGAAATATCGAAACGGTTGATTTTGAAAGGGTCTAGCAAGGAGGGATAGTCACCCTTGTATAACATCACCTTCTCCGTACCCTTTAGCGAATGAACAATGCCATTGATACCCCAGGAAAAGTTGGGCAGGAACACGACATTAGCTACCGGTGCTGACAGAAATTGTGCCAGGCGTGTGCGGATGAGCGGTTGCGTTTCATCGCGCCATTTTTCGGCATAGGTGCTGGCGACATCTGTAAAGGATGCGTACAACCTGCCTGCTTCTTCTGTAAATGCAGCAGGTATCAATCCTGCAGCGGCTGTGTTGAAGTATATATGTTGCATGGCATGTAAATTAAGGAATGTTTTCAAAGTGATTACATCTATAGAAATGTTATTCAGACCAGCTCTATTCAATGAACCGCTTCAAATCTCCTACCGTGAAATTCCATTCGGGGGTATGGATAGTGGTATGTATACCGGCGGCGCTGTACCAGGGGCTGATAGTCTCGTTGCCGGGGTTAACCAATACATGTATTTCCTGCGCGGGCATATAGCTTTGCGCCAGCAAGAAGACTTTTTCGCCCCGGACATTCTGAGCCATGTCCACCACTATTATTGCATGGCCGGGTGAGCCACCTTGTATCAATACATCTCCAGGCCTTAATTCGCTGTAGGGTATTTTCTTCATTTGGCGGGATAGTGATAATGTGCCCGCATACATAAATACCCGATTCAAGTACTGGCGGAAGGAAGAATATCCGCCGTCGGCATTGTCCGATGGTACCCAGGAAACGTTATTTCCGTTTACAGCTATTTTGTAGCCCTTCTTCCATTGGCTGAAGGCGGCAGGAAAACCGTTTGTAAAGTTGAAGCTGATCTTGTCAAACTCACCCGTGGCATACAGATACTCGGCGCGCAGTCTCATCACGGCATCTGCGCACTGTTGCAGGTCTTTGCTGCCTACGTCCATTTTCACAACGGCGGCATGTACAGCCTGATTGCCTTTTTTAGTACCGTCATACAAATGCACGGCGTGGCCATGCGGTTGCAACGGCAGCGACCTGAGATAATTACCAAAGCCATCAACAGCCGACCGCCGGTAGCCGTCGGGAGGTAAAAAGCGGTTCCCGATGTTAGTACCTGTAGGGTTGATAATGGACGCCTTATCTGCCCCTTTCACCTCTTGCGAGGCGGAGGGATTTTGTACGCATGAACACGTGAATAAAACAGCAGCCAGGCAGCTACGGATATTCATAAGCAGGAATTTAGGATAAGACGGGGAATGATGGATATTCCATAATCTATCTTCGTCAAAAAAATTGTTACTTTGGACAGAGTAATCAATCCCGGGAAAAATATGGCGACCATCAATAAGACATTCGTTATTATATTAACAGCCCTGTTATTTACAGCATTGCCGGGCCAGGCGCAGCACCAAAAACATGGCCTTACCTGGTACACAGATATCACGCAGGTGTATGAGCTATCCAAAAAAACGAACAAACCGATATTCGCATTTTTTACCGGCAGCGATTGGTGCGGCTGGTGCCATAAACTGGAACGTGCTGTTTTTGAAAAGCCCGGCTTTCAGCAATGGGCTAAAAAGAATGTGATATTGCTGGAGGTGGATTTTCCGAGAAAAAAAGAACTGCCGCAGGCGCTGGCAGAACAAAACAGCGGCCTGCAAAACTTCTTCAATGTGCAGGGCTACCCTACTATATGGATGTTCAATATGGACAAAGACCCAAAAACCAACAAGTATAACATATCAGGGTTGGGTTCGCTGGGATACCCACGTGCAGAAGCCGGGAAAGAAGAGGCTACCTTTCTTACCAATGCCAATGCTATACTGAATAATAAGAAGTAGCTTTTTACGACTTCGTTCCCGATATTCCGTCTATCCCTTTTTGAAAACCAGCAGGGGTACATTGCTGCTGAATGAGAATTGTGCCGTGGCGCTGCCCAGGAATATCCTTTCGAAAAGAGAGCGGTCTTGTTTGGTAAACATAACCACCAGCGATGGTTTAGCTTTTTTAACCGCGTTCTCCAGGTCTGTCATCAGGGAATTATCCAGATCACGTGCCTCGTAGTGTATGCCTATATCGTATTTGAATTTCTTTTTCAGGTCTTTCTGCGCTACTTGTTTGTCGGCCTCCATCTCGTAAGGGAAAGACAGGTGCAACAATTCTACATTAGCCTTCAGCGGTTTGGCAAAAGCCAGTACCCGGGGAATCTCTTTTTCATAGTCCGCCATGTCTGATGCATATAACAGCTTGGTTACAGGTTTTGCCTTGTAAGCCGTCGGCACGCATATCACAGGTATGGGCGAATTCTTTATAAGGGAAGCAGTATTGGTGCCAAAGAGTTTCTTGACCGTACCTGCACCGCGTGTGGCTATACATATATAGCTACAGTTGTTTTCCCCGGCATATTTAATAATGCCCTCTACCACGCCAAACATGTGATGCACATCGCATTTGTACTTACCGGGGGTTACCTTCATCTGTTTGTATGTCGCACTTACAAAAGATGTCAGCTCTGTCATAATATTCGCTTTATCTTCACTCACAAAGGACTCGTATTTAGCGTCGCTCCATGTAGAAGCCCGCAATACCTGGTGTACGTAGAGGAACACCAGTTCCATTTTCTTCTGTTCTGCCAGCTTGATAGCGAAGCGCAGCCCAACACGTGAATTAGCAGAGAGATCCGTAGTTACCAATATCCTGTTCATAGTCCTTTAGTTTTAAAGTGCAAACGTATTAGATACACTATTGTTCATCAATGACCTTAGCCTACCGAAAACATGACTTTCATCATGAAGATATACACCAGCAAAATGAGAAATGAATCCACGGCCATCAGCCATTTCATCTTACTCTTATATACAAGTCCTATTATACCGATAGCGGTAATGAGTATCGTACCCACCGCCGGCACCATTAACTTAGGCGTAATCTGCTCCAGCAAGGGGCCCCTGGTATATACAATATCGTACAGCGCCAGTATGAAAATGTTAAATACATTACTGCCCAGTACATTGCCCACCGCCATATCGACTGCACGCTGGCGAATGGCCATAAAGCTGATAACCATCTCGGGTAAAGAAGTAGCTAATGCAAGGAATACCGTACCAAAGAAGCCTTCGCCTATCCCGATTATTTTCGCCACATCCTGACCATATACCGGCAGGAAAATGGCTGCCACTACCACCACCACGGCAAACATGATGTACCTTGTCCATACCTGGCCTGTCGTAAATTTTACGCCGGATTCTTCTTCTTTTATCTCTTCCTTTTTCAAGCCGGGGCGCTGCTCGTAATTGTACACGGCCCTCATGGCAAAGAAATATACCAGTATAAAGATGATACTATAGTTGCCAATCCACCCGGTGTAACCAAATATTCCCGGCTCGATAATGGCGAATATGACCACACACAATAAGACAATACCAAAAGCAGCAGCAATGACATGGCCCGTCTGAGCCTCGTAGGTGACGGGCAACCGCCGGGGGAAAGCTGCATCTATCATAGAAAGGATGAGTATATTGAAAGCACAACTGCCTATTACATTGCCCACTGCCATGTTTGGTGAGTCTACCAATTGCAGCGCACTGACACCTGTTACCAGTTCCGGCAGTGATGTGACTGCAGCCATGAGTATCATACCCATCCACATCTTGCCCCAGCCCATCACCTCTGCCAACATATTGCCATAATACGACAAGCGCGTACCGGCATATAGTATTACTGACACACAAAGAATGAATAGTATTATACCAACCATAGAATATGCTTAGATTTCAAGATAGCAAAAAACGCTGTCTTATAAACATGATTATTAACCACGGGTTGTTGTAGACAGGCAAGTATATTAATATAATAATGATTGACTATTTTAGCATTATGAAAAGGTATTTTGTAATCATTGCGACATTCGCTTTTGTAGCATGCAACGCCAATACGCCGGGAGAAACGTTAAAAAGTGATTTGGAAGCATATTCTGATAAGGGAGGATTAACACAATCGGTAGGTGAGGATGCCCCGGGTAATAAAGAGAATAAGAAAAAGGCCAAAGCAGATACCTTCTGTTATGTTATATCGGATGGCGAGAACAATGAAAACATCAATGCGATCAAGCTAATTGTAAACGGTGACAATGTGGCCGGCGAACTAAAATACATTACTGCCAACGAGCCACCTGCAGCAGGCAAATTGGATGGAACTATTAAGGACGGTATTATCACAGCTAACTGGACTTTTGTAAAACAGGGCAATTACTACAAAATACCGGTAGCGTTCAAAATGACCAAAAGTGCCGTATTTCAGAAGCCAAGTGCTGTAAACGCCGACGGACAGGCGTATATACCTGAAGAAGGTGAGTACAGTTATGAATTCCCGCTGGTGGATTGCGAATATTATCCGCAATAGATTAGTGCTCCTTTACTTTGGTATAAGTGTACACAATGCGTTTGCCAACCAATTTCACATGCACTTCCACCAGTTCAGTCCTGAATGGATTGAGATTTGCTAAAAAAGATAGCAGCCTATTGGCAGGCATCTTCTTTAGTATGGGTTTGTTAATAGCTGTTTGCATGTCGTTGTAATGTTTGCTGTTATCCTCTGTTCATACAAGTATAACGAAAAATTCCAGATTATTTAATATTGGTTATTCACAGTTATTGCAATATGTTATTTACCTGTTGATAACCTGTAACGGCATTTAAACGGCTATTTCACATCTATTTCTGAACCAATACGTTGCGGAATAATCAAGCTGATAAGGACAACCAGCAGCGCACCTATAACATTCAGCCAGAGAAAAGAAATGACATTCAAAAGATAAATGACAACAACCAATACCTCGGTTGCGAGGGCAGCATAGAAGACTGCATGCCCCTTTATCCTCTTCATATAAAAGGCTACCAGGAATATGCCGAGTATAGTGCCGTAGAAGAGTGAGCCCAAAACATTTACAGCCTCAATAAGCGACCCCATCTGCGTAGCGAACATAGCAACGATAATACTGAACACACCCCAGAATAATGTATGAAGCCGGCCATATCTTAGCTGCTGTACCTCCGTCAATTCTTCCTTATTGTTCAGCAGTTGTATATCCATCATCGAAGACGCGGCCAGCGAATTGAGTGCTGCTGATATAGACCCCCAGGATGCCAGGAAAATAATCGCGAAGAGCAGCCCTACTAATCCTTTAGGCAGGTTGTTCTTTACAAAGTAGAGAAAGATATAGTTGGTGTCACCATTGTCAGAGGTGGGCGCTACGCGGTTGATATGTTGCCTCACGCTATCGC
>DATCSV010000407.1:0-9292 GCA_036568285.1 Flavipsychrobacter sp.
CACGGTTCACACTGAAGATAAATGGTTGTGTATCGTTGTGTCCTGATACAAACGAAGCCTATTGGCATTATTTTAACAGCCGTGTAACCAATTGAGAGCCATGGTTGTTATGCCTGTTTTTAGCTTTACGGGTTAGGATTACTCGATTCAAAAAATTATATTTGCTGTCTTCAATACCCCCTCAGGCTGAATGAATATTGCGGTTCTCATAGTATTAGCATACCTGGTAGGTTCCATACCTACAGCGGTATGGGTAAGCAAGCGATTGTTTGGTATAGACATACGCGAGCATGGCAGTGGTAATGCCGGTGCTACCAATACTTTCAGGATATTAGGCCCCAAAGCAGGCACCGCGGTGATGCTGGTAGATATGATGAAGGGCTTTATTGCCGTGAAGCTGGCAATTTTTTCTCCATATGGCGCTTTAAGTACCGAGCAGTCGGTAAACCTGCAGGTTTTTCTTGGCCTGTTTGCTGTTGTGGGCCATATCTTCCCTATATGGGCTGAGTTCAAAGGTGGTAAAGGTATTGCTACCTTGTTCGGTATGATACTTTCTATACAGCCTTTGGTAGCGGTGAGCATGGTGGGTGTTTTCATGCTGATGCTCTATATTACGCGTTATGTATCGCTGAGCTCTATTACCGCCAGCATCGCATTTCCACTCATGATATTCTTTATTTTCAAAGAGCCTGAGCTTAGTTATAAGATTTTCGCAATAGCTACCGCGTTCCTGGTAGTATTGACACACCATAAGAATATCAACAGGATCATCAATGGCAACGAGAGCAAAGTTGCCATCTTCCGCAAGCGCAGGTTCCGCCGCCGCAGGCACGACGATTAAACCTTCGTTATCTTTATATTGTTGTATATTTAGTTACAGCAGTTTCAGGGAAATTTGCCGTCTATGAAAAAGATAATACTCATAACAGCTACAGCGTTCATGGCTGCAGGCTTGGCATCTTGTTTTAAGAATCCGGTAACGGGCAGGAGCTCGCTTAATGTATTGCCGGAGTCTGAAATGAGGACTATGGCGCAGCAACAGTACACGTCGGTGCTGGCCGAAAACAACGTAAAAACAGGAACGGAAAATGCCGCCATGATACAACGCGTGGGGCAGAAAGTATCCGCTGCAGCAACACAGTATCTAAGCAGTATAGGTAAGGCTGACCTGGTAAGCGGCTATCAATGGGAATTTAAGCTGATAGAAAGCAACCAGGTAAACGCCTGGTGTATGCCCGGTGGCAAGGTGGCTTTTTACACCGGAATACTACCTCTTTGTAAAGATGAGGCTGGTGTAGCGGTAGTAATGGGGCACGAGATAGCACATGCGATAGCCAGGCATGGGAACGAGCGTATGAGCCAGCAACTGGCCCAGCAGTTTGGCGGCGTAGCCCTGAACGTGCTGTTGGCAGAAAAACCTGAAGAAACAAGGGATGTGGCAATGACTGCGTGGGGCATCGGCACACAGGTTGGGGTTATACTCCCATTCTCCCGGGCACATGAGAGCGAGGCGGATGAGATGGGTTTGATATTTATGGCCAAGGCCGGATATGATCCTAATGAGGCCATTGCATTTTGGCAGAGAATGGCCGCTGCAGGTGGGCAAAAGCCACCGGAGTTTTTGAGTACGCACCCCTCGGACCAGCGCCGCATCAATGACATAAGGGGGAAGATACCCGAGGCTATGAAGTATTATAAACCTAATTAGATCCGCCTGTGGTATTACCGTTGTATAAAAGGATACTCAGCTATATAACACCTGTATTGGTGCGTAAAGCAGCCAGCGACAAAAATCCCTTACTGGAGTTATATTATTACCGTGGCAGGTTGCAGTTGGCCACTGCAGATGCGCTATATTCCGACGGGGCGCAGTACAGGCCGTTACGCATTGGCTTCAGGCAGGTTGAGGCGTTTCTGCCGGAGGTGAAGCAGGTGCTGGTTTTGGGCACAGGCCTCGGCAGCGCTGTGCAGGTAATGGCCCGTATGGGTTATTTTCCACATTTTACGATGCTGGATCATGATGGCACTATATTAAAGTGGGCAATGGAAGCTTTGCCGGACTATGGCAACCAGATAACGCCTGTATGTGCCGATGCGCGGGAATATATGGCCAACAACAGCAACTCCTACGATTTACTGGTGGTAGACATCTTCAACAGCAGGATAGTGCCTGGCTTTGTTATATCAAATGAGTTCCTGACACTATGTCGCAATAGTATACGCCCGGGCGGTAAAATGATAATGAACTACATAGCGCAGCGCAATGAAGATTGGGCGCCTGTAGACAAAAATATCCGAAAAGTGTTTCCCAGGAGCCACTGTACAGACGACGGGTTGAACCGCGTGATAGTAGCTACAGTTTAGCAGACTGAATGCGCAGCACTTTACGGTTACTCTTCTGTACCCTCATTTTTTCAGGCACCAGTTTCAGCACGCTGTCCATAATGGTTTGTAGCAGGGTGAGTTTTACAAAGTGGCCGCTGGTCACCATGCTGATTTCGCGCACAGGCTCCGGATCTTCAAAATACCTTACCCGCTCCATGCGGTCTTCTGTAAACTCGAACGTGGCAAATTCCGGCAATATGGTCAACCCCTTGTTTGTGTCCACCATTTTGCGCAAGGTCTCTACATTGCTCGATTCATACCGGTATGGTTTTTCAGCCTGGAGTTTTTCAACATGGTCGCTGCAGAGGTCCAGCACCTGGTTGCGCAGGCAGTGACCTTCATTGAGCAGCCATATGCGGTCGAGAGAGATATCGGCCGGCGTAACCATCCGTTTTTTCAGTGCTTTTTCTCCCTCGGCAAAGTAGCCCACCAGGGGCTCAGAAAATAGGGGATACTCTTTAATGCCGTTTTCGTTTAGTGGTGTGCTGAGCAAGCCAGCATCAATTTCGTTGTTCCTGAGGGCTGTAAGGATCTGGTTGGTTTCCATTTCCTTCACAATCAGCTTCACATCGGGATATGCTTTATTGTAATTCTCTAAGAGGCCTGGCAGCAGGTAGGGCGCAATAGTGGGTATCACCGCCATTTTAAATGTGCCTGACACTGTTGTCTGCTGGCTTTGTATCAGTTCGTTTATTTTTTCGCACTCTGCCAGTATCACACGGGCCTGGTCTACTATAGCCTCGCCCATTGCTGTGATGGCTATAGGGTGCTTATTCCTGTCAAAAAACTTTACGCCCAGTTCGTCTTCCAGTTTCTGTATCTGCATACTCAGGGTAGGTTGTGTTACGAAGCATTTTTCAGCCGCAGCTACGAAACTTTTGTAGGTAGCCACAGCTACTACGTATTCCAGTTGAGTAATTGTCATGGTATTATTTTTCGCTAAATTATGAGAAGTAAATGATATAGACAAAACTTATAGATAATATAATGAGTTGGAAGTGTTGGGGTAATGTTAAAAGGAGAAAAGCTATATTACATAATGCCCATATAATATCCCGCAGGCTTTGGCATTTCAGTTTTACCTTTGCGAGGCAAAACTTACAGCTATGAGTGTAGCTACGAAAATGAAATTGCAGGAACAGACTGCTCTGTACTTGTTGAAAGCCCCACCGGCACTTCAGGGTTTATTCACCGGTTACAATGTAAAAACAAAACTGACCGGGAAAGCTGAAATAGGCCAGCTGGTCATCTTTGCCGAAAATAGGAAGACATTGGATGAGATGATACCTAAAGTGATGAGTAAGCTGACAAAGGATGCTTTGCTATGGATAGCTTATCCTAAAAAGACGGGTACGGTACCCTCAGATATCACCAGGGACAGTGGATGGGACACTGCATTTGCGGCAGGATATGAACCCGTCACACAGGTAGCTGTAAATGAAGATTGGTCGGCACTAAGATTCCGGAGCAGCGAGGCTATAGGTCCCAAGCTCCGCGATATACCAATGGAGGCGAGGCAGATTGAAGGCGTAGACTTTGTGAAAAGAACGGTCACCTTCCCCGGAGATGTATTGGATGCGTTGAAGCCGCACAAAGACCTGTTGGCATTGCTGAACGGGATGTCCTTCTCGCATAAGAAAGAGTATGCAGAAGCTATAGTGACTGCGAAGAAGCCTGAAACACGCGCCCGGAGAATAGAGAAGATGATAGAGACGCTGAGGAAATATAAAACAGAGAAAGAAAAGAAAAAGAAGCAATGAGTTATAAAGAAATACCGGCGGGAGCCATTTTGCAGTTTATCAAGGATAATTATGAAGGGAAGGCCGTGCGGGATTCACGTTCCCCTGCCGGCAACTGGCTGCATTTTACCCTGGAACAAATAGAGAAGGGCAGCGCGACCATATCGCTGGAGGTAAGAGAAGAAATGACGAACCCATATGGGAATATACATGGCGGCATGATGGCGCTGGTGATGGATGAGGTGATTGGCTGGGGCGTAGTAAGCCTTGATACAGCTAACAATTATACATCCCTGAACCTGAATGTAGACTTCCTGTACGCAATAAAAAAGGGTGACAGGCTGAGAGCTACATCGAAAGTGGTGCGCGCCGGTAAAAAAATCATACACGTGGAATGCCACGTGTATGATATGGATAATACATTATTAGGGAAGGCATCCAGCAACCTGATAGTAACAGGGATGCGTCCAAAAGACGGTGATTACAAAGTAGCAAATTGAGCCACTTTTATTCAATTACTACACGTTTAACACTCTTACTGCCGTTTACCGCGTCAATAAATACCATTTGGTATACACCGGCAGCCAGGCCACCTGTGCTGATGGATGTATTGCCGTCTACATGGCTTTGCCATACTAACTGGCCCACGCTATTGAACATCTTTGCATCGTATATGCCGCCATCTGTTAAGCGGATAAACAGGTTGTCTTTAGCCGGTACAGGGTATATGGCAATTGTGCCGGCTTTCTCTACGTCATGCACTGTATCAGGCCAATCGTTGATAGCAAAACCCTGGTCGCCGATGTCGAAGAATACATTGCCCGAGCCTTTTACTTTGACCCGTGCAGATGCGGTGTAAGAACCTGCGGGTACTGTTATCACCTCACTGCCATCGTTAGGGGTGGCAGTAGCAAGTGTGATGGGCCAGGTAACCCCATCATCCAGCGAGAGTAATATATCTACATTGCTACAGCTAACCGGTGCATTGTTTGTATTAGCTACATCCCACGTTACTGTGTAGGAACTTCCGTTGCGCCAATAGTTGGAAGACTGATTGGGTCCCAGCACACGGAAAGGGCCGGACTGGTCGGTAACATTGAGCTTCACCGTTGTATCTGACCAATTGTGTGTGCCTATACCGTTGTACATATCACGCACCGTTAGCCTGAAATTCAGCTGGCGGGTTACCTGTGGCAATTTTTCGGCACGGTAAGAATAGACACCTGCACGTAAAGAATCGAGTGTTGGGAATATTCTCCAGCGAGAAGTTACAGGTTTAAAGGAACGGAAAATAGGCCCGAGTAGTGTCTGGTCTAGCCCCTTGCCAAAGTCGCCGAGGTCGTATTGCTCCCAGCAGTAAGTGAGTACATCATGGTCGGTGTCTACAGCCTGTGGTGCTTCCAGTTCAAAAGGAGTAAGGTGCGGTATCTCATATACAGCTTGTATATCAGCAACGACAGGCACTATATTGCCGGAAGGTGAAGGAGAGCCGCAGAGCGGTTGGGTACTCATGTAGGTTGTCATTTCATCCAGGCTGATGGCGTGGAAGTAATCGTCGCTGTGCAACTGGATGTCATTGCCGGAGCAGAGGCCTGCATAGCCCATAATGGTAGTGCCGCTTCCGGGTTCGTACGCTGTAAATGAACGGGCAAAGGGATTGCAGCCCGTACCGTTGTAGTTAAATGTATGTTCTGCGCCAAACTGGTGACCTATTTCGTGCACTACATAATCTACATCGAAAGCATCACCTACAGGGTTGGATTTACCCGTGGCGGCCCTGGCTTCATAGCCGGGGTCGCAGAGGCCTGCTTTATCAGCAATGCCACCGTCGCCGCTGCAAAAAACATGGCCTATATCGTAGTTGCCCTGGCCTATGACCAGGTCAGTATTTTTCTGGTTTGCCTGTTGCGTATTACTGTTAATAACGCTGTTTTGTATGGCCGTAAAGGAGTCGGTGGCCGGGTCGAGATACACCAGTGTATCGTTGTTATTGATCAGTTGTAATGTCACGGCCAACTCACGCTGCAAAATGCCATTAACGCGGGCAAGCGTTGTAACCATAGCGCTGATGACATTAGCCTTGGTAGGGGCAGGGCCGTCAACAGCTAATGCATACTCGCCCGTACAGGTAAGTGCAAAGCGGTACGTACGCTTCAGCGATCCGTTGGTTTTGTATGACATACGCGGAGGTTCATTACCGAGTAGCATTTTCTCCTGCAGGTGCAGTTCCCGTTCTGCATCATCAGTAACACCACAGCCAAAGGGACGGGCAGCATTTTTAAAGTCACGCTTGTAATAGCAGGTATAGTAGCCGTCGTTTTGGTTGCTATAAGGGTCGATAAGGAACGTGTTGCTCCCGTCAAAGATCATGGCATTAAAGCCTTTGTATGTATAGTTGATACTGGCAGTAACGGCGGGATTGCCAACCTGTACAGCGGTGAAGTTTTTGATGCCGGGATACCTCGCCGCCAGCTCCGGCGCCATATATGGTGTTTGCCACACTTTGAAATTCATCATGCTGCCATCCGGCGCAGGCAACGTAAGCATAGCCCCCTGCTCCGGAAATTCAGACAGGCTGAATAGCAGGCCTTTAATATAGCTGTCGTTGGCCAGGAACACTTTGTAAGCTTCAGGATATAATTTTCTTTCTCCTTTTACCGGAACATTCCGTGTATTCAACTCCCTCCAAACCTCGCCTTTATTTGCATAAGCAGGCAGTGAGGAAGTGATAGCAATAAGCGTGTATAAGATGTATTTTTTCATAGGTAGCATTATTTATCGTAAAGAAGTTCTATTATTTCAGGTTGTTGGTTTTGCTGGTTCTTGCGAGGGTCTGGCGGCGCCGGCATTTTCTCATAAATAATAGCATAGGGCGATTTTTCCACCCACACGGTCATTATTTCATATTTTATATCGAACCAGTTGATATGCGCGGTCAGGTCTTTCCTGTAGTAGCTAAATGCAGCTTTCTGGCCATTGCTTTCGCCCACAGCCATTACCATCCCCGGTGGCAGTTTAGCTCCTTTCTCCAGGTTGCTGGTAACAGTGAATAGTTGGCAGTCGGCCGGTGAGGGCAGCGGTAAAACAGTGACCACTGTGTTGCCCGTTTGAACAGCACTGAAGAACATGCTGAGTTGTGACGTGTCTAAAGAGAAGACCTTATAATTCTTAGGCAGCACCAACACTTCTCCTGATTTATTTAATACAGATCTGTTCTCCTCAAACCAATCCAGGTGAGGTGTATTCATATCCACATGTATGTCTGCGCATGAAAGTTTCTTTCTTCCCGTCGTATTTTGTTCCTGCCCGGCAGATGTAACCTTGCTACCACTTTTGCAGGAAGCAAAGCCTAATGCTATTATCGCTATCAGTAAACCTTTCGTCATTAACTTAATTGTCATTCAAATTGTATGCCGTCTATAAATTTAACAAATTATCACTTGATAATTGTAATACAAGTGTCAGCTACAATATTACTGAAAATGAACGGTTTACTTTCTAAGACTGCGTATGCCAAGGAAAAGTGAGTTGAGTATCAACACCACATCGCTGAGCGCCATGATGCCTGCTCCGTATGTGGGGCGCAGCAAGCCGACCGCGGCCACCGGTATAGCCACTATGTTGTAGATAAACGCCCAGAAGAGGTTGGTCTTGATAGTACGCTCGGTATATATGCCCAGGCGAATGGCGCGGGGCAAAGTGCCCAATTGGTTGTTAGACAAGATTACGCTGGCAGATTGTATGGCAATCTGTGTTGATTCGCTAAGCGAGATACCCACCGTAGCACGTGCCAGGGCAGGTGCATCATTGATACCATCGCCCACCATAGCCGTTGGCGCTGTTTGTATCAATTCATCCAGTTTGGCGTTTTTCTGTTCGGGGCTCTGCTCTGCCCATACTTCATCCATGCCCAGTTCTGTGGCAATGCGTTCGCACTTGGCTTTTTTGTCGCCGCTGAGCAATATGGTGCGGTAGCCCATTTCTTTTAGTTCAGCTATGGTTTCTTTTGCATCGGGGCGCAGGGCGTCCGATATGCGGATAGCGCCTGTATATACACCATTTTTGTACAGGTACAGGTCGTAGCCCATGTCTTTGTTTCCATCGGCATGCAGCCATCGTTCCGAGCCAAGTTGCCATTGATTGCCTTTGCTGTCGGTAGCCTGTATGCCTTTCCCTTTCACTTCTTCTATTTTATCAAGGACAACGTCACCTGTACTGCTCCATTGTTGGGTGATGGATTTGGCAATGGGGTGAGAAGAATGTTGCTCTATAGCACCTACCACGGCTTTAAAGTGTGTGTCGTCTGTTTCTGTCACAAAAGACTCAACCTGTAGTTTGCCGGTGGTCAGCGTACCTGTTTTGTCGAATACGATGTTCTTAATGGTCTTCAGCCTCTGCAGGGTGTCGCCCCCCTTTATCAGCATACCGTTGCGCGCAGCCCGGCCCAGGCCCACTGCCACAGCCGCCGGCGTGGCCAGCCCCATAGCGCAGGGACATGATATAACCATAACGGCTATCGCCCGCATCATGGCATTCTGGAAAGTGACATCGAAAAAGTAATAACTGACGAGCAGTGCCAGCACTGCAATGCCTAAAACAACAGGTACAAAAACAGCGCTTATTTTGTCAGCCAGTTTTTGCAGGGGTGGTTTATGACCCTGCGCTTCACGCACCATGCGTATGATATTGGACAATACAGATGAGCTGCCTACAGCCGTAGCTTTGATACGAAGATTGCCGTCCAGTACTAATGTACCTCCTACCACTTCATCGTCTGCATTTTTATGCACAGGCATGCTTTCTCCGGTAATCATATGCTCATCGATCTGCGCATCACCACTTATGATCACACCATCAACAGGCAGGCTGTCGCCCGTGTTTACGAGCACGATATCCCCGGTTTTTACATACTTGCTGTCAATCTCCATCACAGTTTCCTTGCCCATGCTATCGGCCATAATAAGGCGTGCCTTTTGCGGTTGCAATTGCACCAACGCATCTATAGCCTGTGTGGTAGATTTGACGGTCTTGTGTTCCAGCCAGTTACCAAACATTACCAAAGTGATGATGGACGCGGTGGTTTCGAAAAACAGGTAGTCATGTACGTCGGCACTGTACACGAACATGCCTATAAGTGAGTATACATAAGCAGCCGTAGCACCGATGAT
>DATCSV010000408.1:0-2137 GCA_036568285.1 Flavipsychrobacter sp.
CCCTTGTATTTGCCAAAATTGAATATCGGATGTCCGTCTTTCATAATCATACGGCGGGCATAGTCTACACATTCTTCATCTCCGTTGGTAAATACGTGCAAAGCCTTCACATCATTTTCCATCGCCTCCTTGTAACGGTCCAGCTGAGCTTCCAGTATTTCAATGGTGGCCATGATATCAGCCTCCGCGCTATGTGCGTTCTCCAGTTGCTTCTTGCAGTAGAAATCGTAGGCAGCGCTCAGGGTGCGGCTTTCCATTTTGAAGAATATCTGTTGCACGTCCACAAATTGCCTTTCTGTAAAATCAACATTGACGTTACAGCGCAACAATTCTTCTGCCAACATGGGTATGTCAAAGCGCACAGCATTATAGCCACCCAGGTCGCAGCCCCGCATCCATTCGTACAATTCTTTAGCCACCTGCTTGAAGGTTGGGCAATCTTTTACATCATCATTGGTGATGCCGTGTATAGAAGTAGATTCAGCAGATATGGGAATGGTCGGGTTGAGGCGTTTTACATATTTTTCGCGATTGCCATTGGGGTGTATTTTCACCATAGCTATCTCCACTATCCTGTCGGTGCCGGGGTCGGTGCCCGTTGTTTCCAGGTCGAAAAAGATGATCGGTTTTTTTAACGTGAGCTGTGCCATTCCTGCTGCTTATTTAGTTCAATTCTTTTTGCGAACATACGCTATTCCAGTCAATTCCGTCAAAAGTACCTGAACTCATCAGCAACAGGCATACAGGCTGTGCTGCATTATTAATTTGCTGTACAACGACATCCTGTAGTTCAGCTTTGTTATCCGTTACTGTTAACCCGTTTGTGCCGAAGTGTTGATATACATCGTCTTTACTCAGAGACGGCAATCCTTTCAACTGCAGCGCGTGATGGCTGAAATAAACAATTGCTTCATCTGCATTATCCATACTGCCCGCATACTCTTTCAGAAATTTTTCGCTGAGGCTGCTGTACGTATGTAGCTCAAAACAAGCTATCAGTTTGTGGCCGGGATATGCCTCGCGCACTGCATCCAATGTTGCTTTAAGTTTTGAGGGGGCATGCGCGAAATCGCGGAATGCGATAATGTTACCTGTTTCCAGTATTTTTTCCAGCCTGCGCGCGGCGCCGCTAAAGTCGGCTATGGCCTGGTAGCAATCTTCCCGGCTGATACCCAGCTCAATACATACTGCAATGGCTGCCTGCATATTCAGCAGGTTGTGGCTGCCGAAAACAGATACTTCCACCGGGCCTAATTTCGTGTCCAAAACAGCTACCCCGTCTTCGTAATGATATTTAGGCATAGAGTAGGGGACGGCTTTCAGGTGTGTTGCTGATGAAGCCACCAGTTTTTTTACTTCTTCATCTTCTGCATTATAAAACAACGGGATGTTTTTATCGCAGTCCTGCAGGTATTGGTGAAATTGGTTGAGGTATATCTCATACGTGGGGAATACATTTATATGGTCCCACGCAATGCCGCTGAGCACGGTAATATGCGGATGGTAGAAGAATATCTTCGGTTTCTTTTCAATAACAGACGCGGGATATTCATCACCCTCTAATATTATCACGGGCGCATCAGATAGCTGTACTGATTGATTGAAACCTTCTACTTTGGCCCCAACCAGGTAGTCGAAATCCACTTCCTGGTGGCGTAGTATGTGCATGATCATGGAAGTAATAGTCGTTTTGCCGTGGCTGCCGGCTATTACTACCCGGGTCTTATCTTTTGCTACTTCATAAATATATTCAGGAAACGAGTATATAGGAATGTTAAAATTCTGTGCGGCAAGCAGTTCGGGATTATCCGCCTTTGCGTGCATGCCTAATACTATTGCATCAATTTTCGGGGAGATCCTGTCACTATGCCAGCCGTTGCCATCGGGCAAGATGCCTGCTGCTGCTAGGTTTGAGCGGGCGGGGTCATTTATTTCATCATCACTGCCTGTCACTTTGTACCCTTGCCGGTGCAAGGCCAAAGCCAGCTGGTGCATCACTGCTCCGCCTATTGCTATAAAATGTATATGCTTCATTAATTTTTACTATCTTCGTACAAATGTAAGGGACGTTTTTAGTTTTTTAATTAAGTAAAATAAGATGCAAAAATTTACAATACTACGTAGAGTTGCCCCTTTG
>DATCSV010000409.1:0-11279 GCA_036568285.1 Flavipsychrobacter sp.
GTCAGTTTCAACTGGCCATCATCATCCAGGTGCCTGTACCTGTGCTGCACCAGCACCGCCAGTATGATAAAGCATATAAGGAGGGAATAGTATTTTTTCATGCAGAGCTAAGGTAGCTATACATGGAATAATATTACAACCCTCGTCAAGCGGCCATATCTCTTCTACTTCCCCGGGCGGGATACATCTTTGAAGATGAGCATATCCCCTATGCGTTGCGAGGCGCCGTCGTAAAAGCCTGTTTCTTTGGCAAAGTTCTCGGGGTTTTTGAAGGTACCGAATATCATATCTATCACCGGCAGGTCTGAATAATTGTACTTATGCAAGCCACGCCCGTGGTGTATACTATGGCTCTCGGGCCTTTGCACTAAATAGCCTATCCAACGTGGGGTTTTAATATTGGCATGCTGAAAGATGCTGAAAAAGGTAAATACCAATAACGATATGGTAGCGGCTTCCGCAGTCAATCCCACAATGAGCACAAAGCTGATACTGCCTATCATGGTAAAACCGATAGTATCCACAGGGCTGGTGTAGAATGCAGATGGCACGTCCAACCGCTCGGTGCTATGGTGCATCTGGTGAAATGTCTTCCACAAAACATCAGACCCGTGCATAGCCCTGTGCCAGAAGTAAAGTATGGACTGGTAGATAAATACCCCGATACCTACCTGCAATATTACAGGCAGTTGCTCCAGGTTGTATAATTGGTAGGGAGCCAGATAGGCATCTACCAGCAGCGGGAAAAAGGTGGATAAACCGAAATTGAAGATGAAGAACAACACACCCTTCAGCTTCCAGTACTTAATATATGGTAATTGTTTGGCGGGGAATGCAGTCTCCCATATCCATAATCCTATATACATGTATAGTATTATTGCAATCGGGTCTGTAAAAAAATTTGTCGTCATACCTGTAAGTTTTACAGGCTATGCGTAAGATTGGGCCTTACACAGTAAGGTGTAAAGTAAAAATTATACCCGCCAGTCCGTTTCCTGTTCGGGCAGGTAGGCGCAATACATACCTGTCTTTATAGTGCGTTCGAGGTGATTGCCCAGTACAGGGTGTACTTCTGCAATTTTTTTGACAGCACTTTTTATCCGTTGTGTTACGGCAGAGCGCGCCTTATCCGTACTGCGCTGAAATTTTCTCGACTTGCCATCGGCGCCTATTGCGGCGCCCAGGTATTGCAGTAGTGCATCATACTCTTCTTCCAGCTTTTGCAGGCGGCCTATATCATTGTTGCGGTCAGCATTGCTTATATCCTCCTGTAGACTGCGGATTTTTTCTGCATATTCATTTTTGGCCATGGTGTCTATCACCTCCTGCCCATGCTCTGCCAGCATGCCGGTGAAATCGCTACAGTGAAAATATTTGCCCGGCTCTGCCAGCAAAACAGATAAGTCAGCACAACCCTTACTGTCCGGAAGCTGCGCACTCGTGCCCATGTAGCTCACCACGCGTATCTTACCGTCCAGTTGAAATACGTTATCTGTACTATCGTTGGCCACGGGCCTGAGAGTAAGTGCCTGACCGCCTGTTATATATTCTGCATAGCCCTCCATACGGCTGCCATGCCTGAAAGGATTGATATAAGCCATCCAGGCCATTGCCTCGGCACTTATGTTTCCGGCAGCTTTATCGCAGAGTATTTTTGTACGGAAATTATCCAGGAACATTTCCCAGTAATAAGCTGCACGTTCAGCATTGCCGGTATAATAATGCGCAGCTGCGATGAATGCCGGGTAGTCTACATAAGGTGCATTGGTATATTGTTCCCCCAGCGCCAGGCATTCGGCATACCTGCCCTGCTCAAATAAAATGACAGCACCTAATACATTATACTGGGCTGCATTCAAAGGGTCAATGGCTACTGCCTTGCTATATAGCCGCTCTGCATCCTGTAACCTGCCTGCATAACAATAAGACAGCCCCACCTGTGCCAGGATGAAGGGGTCGTTGGGGTTGAGCGTTACTGCTTTATCCAGGTAATGCTCTGCCATATCGTATTTGCATTCGTACAGGTACACTTTGCCCAGCACCATGCAGGATATGTAGTTCATTTCGTCCAGGGCCAACGCTTTTTCGGCCCACTCTTTAGCACCACGCTGGCTGATGTCCCAGCGGTTCCATAGCTGGCAACTCCATTCGTTGAAATAAGATAGAGAGATACCTGAATAGGCCAGGCTATAATTTGGATCTGCTTTGATAGCTTCCTCAAAATAGCCTCTAGCAATCATATCTGTTTCAACAGTTCCTTTCTTTAGTTCCTGTAACCCTTTCAGCCAATATTCATAAGCCTTTATGCTGCTGGTGGGGCGTTTGCTGATGTTGGCCAGCAGGTCCATGTCCAATTGCTGTTGCAGGGAAGAGACGAGTTGTTGCATCAATTCTTCCTCTATGCTTAGCAGCGCATCGTGTTTACCATCGAAACGGCCTGCCCATACCAGTTTACCATTGTGGTTGTTTATCAGTTGTGCGTCTATGCGTATGCTGCCATCTTTGTACCGGAAAGAACCACGGACTATATAATCAGCATGATAGCTCCTGTTATCTTCAGCCTGGGATGTATGGATATGAAACTGGCGGAAGCGGGACAGCTCCAGCACCAGGTCGTAAGACAAGCCCTCGCAAAATAAATCGTAATTGGTATCTCCCGTCAAGTTAGAAAACCGCATAACAGATATCACAGGCTCGCTGGATACTGGCCTGATAACCTTTGACAGGCTCTCTTCAGCCATGGGCTGCACTATGGTGTCACGCGTAGTTTTCATATCGGGGCGCAAAGATAAGGAACTCCGACAGATGCGTGAAATTTATTATACAAGTATCATTATCAGGGCGCTATGGCAAATATTTGCATCCTCCCATCATTGTACACCACCGGGAATGGGCGACCCTGCTCATCGTAGAAAATGAAGCTGTCGGGATTGCCGCGGTACAGGTAGTAAAAGTATTGTACCCCATAGCGCCGCATGTCTTTCAGCAGCAAGGGCTGGACGGCGGCTGTGGGCATGTTGTAGTAGGTATTGCCACTATAGTAGGCTATACGTTCTATAAAATGTACATCGGCACCGCTGTTTACATTGGTGGCGAAGCTACCGTTGATGCCTTCCTCCCGCAGTACCTGGACCATATCGTAAGCGTCCTGCCCGTCCAGGTACATTTCCTGCATTTCCTTCAGGGGTATTATTAAGTAGCTCAGCGCGAATACCCATATGATGACCCTTTGCAACAGCGGACTGACATACTGCTGTATATGCTGCACACCCCATGCACCTATGATGAAGCTCAACGGCAAAGTGTACCATATATATCTCGGCTCGAAGTTGATAAGTAAAAAGCCGAGCGGGAAGATGAGAAAGGACACCACCGCCACCCATTGCACCGTGCTCAGTTCTTCCCTTATCTTTTTAGACAGTGCCATGCTCAAACCCAGCAACCATACTACCGCATAGAAGGCGGATATAGCCCCCATGCTCTGCACCAGTTTTATAGCATTATACACCACCCTTACTATTTGCAATGCAAAGAGCTTGAATGAACTGTAGAAATGCGGTGTTTCGCCATTGACCCACCAGGGGTCTTCCCAGTAGTAAGGGCTGTCGGGATATACAGGTGGCAGCAGTACCTCTATACCCTCCTTCCATATAGGGTGGCCCAGCAGGTACCAGCTCAGGTTCAGTTTGCCCGCGGTGCCGGTCATCCATGCGCCGTATTTATCGTGCAACTGATATAGCCATGGCAGGCTGCCTGCTACCATTACCAATATAGCTGTTGCCGATATGGCGAGCCACTGTTTGCGGTTGCCTTGTGTAATGATATAACTGCAAACAAGGGTATTGAGTATAAAGAAATGAAAACCGTATTGCTTGGCGAAGTAAGCCAGCGTGCCGGTGATACCCAGCAGCACCCATAGCAGGGGCTTTGTAGTAAAGTTTTCGTGCAACATCAGCCGCATCCCCATCAGCAGGAAGGCGCACATCCACAGATCGCTGAAGGTTTGCTTGTACACCGCATAGCAGAGGAACAATGCTAATGTAAATGCCATCAGCCATTGTATGCCGCGCTTCACCCTCAGCTTTTCCGCCAGTGCCTGGCTGCCAAACAGGAAAGCTACCGCGCCCAGTGTATTGATGATAATAGCCGAAGGGAAAGCGTTCAGCCCCATTTGCATCACCATTGCCGTCAGCCATATACTCAAGGGGCTCCAGTAGCCGTTGATAGCTTTATCGTAATCGCCTGCGGCATAGCGCTTGGCAATGGTAAGGTAAGCGGTAGCATCGGGGTCTATATAATACTGGTACCAGGGATATAGCAACCACGCCCCTACGCACAGCACAGCGGCTGCGGCAAAAAACGGGCTGTATGTACTTGTCTTATCCAGTGTATGCAACGGATTACCAAATGGTAAAATAACAATTTTCCCACGGCATTATTTAAGAAAGCCTTAGCTAAATATCCCCCCTGTTTATCAATGCATTAGCCTTATATTTGATGCTGTGAGCTTTATATATCCTTTATTTCTGCTGGCGGGACTGGCTTTGGCCATACCTGTGCTCATACACCTATTCAACCTGCGCAGGTACAAGACGGTGTATTTTCCGCACACCCGTTTCCTGAAGAATATACAGCTACGCTCGCAAAAACAATCTCAAATACGGTACAAGCTGCTGCTGGCGCTCAGGATGCTCTTCCTGCTGCTGCTGGTGCTGGCATTTGCCCAGCCTTACTTTGCCGGGGCCGATAAAAAAGATACCGGCAACCGCCTGCAGGCGATATATATTGATAATTCGGGCAGCATGAGCCTGAAGAAGGAGTCGCAACGCCTGGTAGATATAGCCAAAGAAACCGCCCGCAGGCAGGTGCGCAATGCCGCCCCCGGTACTAAGTTTATATTGCTGACCAATGACCGTCCCGTAAGCTACCGCCCCATGCCGGCCGAGCAGGTATTGACAGAGTTGGGTGCTATTGAGATTTCTTCTTCGCCCAAAGATGCGAGGCAGGTACTATCGCTGCTGGGCAGCATTACCGAAACAGAAGCTGTACCCGCCGCTGATCTGTATTATTATTCTGACTTTCAGCAGAGCGCAGTGGGCAATCCGCCCGAGGCTATGGACAATGTTGCGGTTTATGCAGTGCCCTTTTCGGGTAACAAAATTGCCAATGTATATATAGATACCGCCTGGATGACCAACCCGGTAGTGCAGGCAGGTGAAAGCAATGAACTGATAGTACGTACCCGCCTGTATGGCGATGCACCCGAACAAGACCCCGTGCTGAACCTGCTGGTGAACGGCCAGGTGAAGAGCGCAGCAACACTTAGTTTTAACGAGGATAAGGAAAGTACAGATACCATCAGCTTCAGGGTGAATGACGCAGCCTGGCAACAGATAGAGCTGGTAATAGGTGATAAATCGGTGCGGTTTGACGATACATTCCGGATAACGGCACGCAGCACGCCCAACCTGTCGGTACTGGCGCTGAACGAGGGTGCGCCCAGCCCGTATATACAGGCGGCATTCAGGGCGTACAATGGTTTCAGGCTGAACAATGTGAATATAGCCAACTCTCCCGCTGACTGGACTGAATACAACCTGGTAATCGTAAACGGCTGTACCCGCGTCAGCAGCGAACTGGGTAAGCAACTGGCCAAGGCACAGCAGTTGGGGCAAACAGTGTGCATCTTCCCCGGCAGAACAAGCAATTACGCTGCCATCAACGAGGGGTTGAAAGAAATCAGTGACATCTCCATATCAGGTATAGACACGGCCACCCAGGCAGCTACAACGCTACAGCAGGGCAGCACCCTCGTCCGCGATTTGTTTGAGTCTGTACCTGAAAATGTTCAGTTGCCCGTGGCTAACTGGCACTATGTACTGCAGTCAGGCCTGACTGCCAACAGGCAGTCGATACTCAGTTTCCGCAATGGCGATCCACTGTTTGCACAATACAGTCCCTACGCAGGGCAGCTATATATATTATCTACGGGTATAGACCTGCAATCGGGCAATTTTCCGTCCAGTTATTTTTTCGCGCCGTTCCTTTACCAGATGGCTGTACAGTCGAAGGGTGGCAATGTATATGCGATTACTCTCGGCAGCAGGCAACCTGCCTATATTCCCCTGAACAATGCCAGTGAGCGCAATATGGTCAAGCTGTACCACGCCGGAGGGGAAGCTATTCCACCACAACGGGCATATGGTGCAGGGCTGCATGTATTTGTTGATGAAACAGTAACCGGGCCGGGCTTTTACACCCTGGCAGCCGCCGGCAACGATACTACTATTGTAGCGGTAAACACCAACCGCGCGGAATCTCAACTGGCCATAGCAGACGTAGGTAGCCTGGAAGATGTATGGAAAGGCATAGACATACAAGTGGTAAGCGCTGAGGAAATAAGCAGTAAAGGCGGCCGCAGCAACTGGGGAGGTTTCCCGCTTTGGAAAGTTTGTGTTATTTTAGCCCTGTTAATGCTGGCTGCCGAAACATTTGTTCTGGCGGGCAGTCTTCGCAAACCAACTGCTGCTATAGAATAGCCATTTATGCAATTGCACCTCAGACAGGCTAAAGTGTCCGACCCCGCCTCGGAATTCCATAATAAGGTTGTTGATATTACTATAAAGGATGGTATCATCAGCAAAGTGGCCGTATCGGCTAAAAAGACAGGGGAAACCACTATTGAGGCGGATGGTAAAAAGGTATATGCATCGGGCAAGGGCCTGTTATTTGTAAGTCCGGGCTGGGTAGATATACTGGCGGATTATGCTGAGCCCGGCCACGAGCAGAAAGAAACGATCCAATCAGGACTGGCGGCGGCAGCTAAAGGCGGGTTTACAGATGTATTCCTGGCACCAAACACGGAGCCTGTTGTCAGTACCAAATCAATCATAGAATTTATACTGAAGAAAGCATCGGGAAATGTTGTGAGCCTGCACCCCCTGGGGGCTATATCGCAAAACATAGAAGGCAAAAGCCTGGCGGAGATGATGGATATGCAGGCGCACGGCGCTATTGCCTTCTCCGACGGCTGGAAGCCTGTGCAGAACGCCGGGCTGATGCTGAAAGCACTGGAATATATCAAAGCCTTTAACGGTACAGTGATACAGATACCCGAGGATGCTTCTATTGCCACTACCGGGCTGATGCACGAAGGTATTGCCTCAACACGGCTGGGTATGCCGGGTATCCCTCCTGAAGCGGAAACCATCATCATCAACCGGGACTTACAGTTGTTGAGATATACCGGTTCGAGGTTGCATTTTACGGGTATTTCTACCGCAGCAGGAGTAGATATGATACGCAAAGCAAAAAGGGAAAAACTGAATGTTACCTGTTCCGTTACCCCGTACCACCTGGCGCTAACTGACGAGGCTTTGAACGGCTACAGCAGTATGTATAAAGTATCGCCGCCACTGCGCAGCGAAAAGGACAGGCAGGCTTTGATCAAAGGATTGAACGATGGAACGATAGACTGTATTACATCGCACCACCGCCCACACGAGTGGGACGCAAAAGAAAAAGAATTTGAATATGCCTCGCCGGGCATGAATATACAGGAGCTGGCTTTTAGCGTGGCCTTACAAGCATTGGGCGATAAGGCTGATTTGGGCAGGCTAACTGAGGCTTTCTCCACGCGGGCAAGGGAAATATTTAACATGCCGAAGACATCCATAGCCAAAGGCAACATTGCAAAACTGACTATATTTACCACAGCAGGCAGCTATACACCTGCCCGCATGGCTTCTTTGTCAAGGAACAACCCTTTCCTGGGCAAAGAACTACCGGGGAAGGTAGCAGGTATTATCAATAACAATGACTATTATATAAATCAATAATTATGGAAAACAACAGCGAGTTTAACAGGTTTACGATCCCGCTCCGCTGGGGCTTGATAATAGGTTTCGTATCTATACTTCTGTTTACCATCTACAGCATGTTTATGATGGAATCTGCCGGTATGTGGGGAGCGGCAGGTTTCGGCGTATTTTCGTTTGTTCTGATGATGATACTCCTGGCAGTAATGGGCCTGCAGCAACGCAAAGCGATGGGCGGGTTTATTACGTTTAAAGAAGCCTTTTCCGGCATATTTGTATCCATCCTGATCATAGTAATCATGTCGCAGGTGTATTCTGCTATATATACCAATTGGATAGACCCTGAATACTATGAAAAAACGCTCGAAATGTCGCAGAACATGGTAATACAAATAGGCGGTGATGAAGAGGCGGCCGATGCAGCACTTGCCCGGGCGGAAGAACAAATAGAGAAACAAAGAAGCGTGAGCGGTGTACTGATGGGCGCCATGTTCCAGATCATATTATATAGCCTGTTTGGATTCATTATAGCCGCTGTAGTAAAGAGAAAAAAACCTGAGCACCTGCAAGCCTAATGCACACGGACATCAGCATAGTAGTACCCCTGTATAACGAGGAGGAATCCCTGCCGGAACTGGCGGAGTGGATAGAGAAGGTATGCACCGAGCATGGCTATAGCTACGAGGTCATCATGGTAGATGACGGCAGTACAGACAATAGCTGGCAAGAGGTATTAAAACTCACAGAACACAACCCACGAATAAAGGGTATTAAGTTTCAGCGTAATTATGGCAAAAGTGCCGCGCTGAATGAGGGTTTTAAAGCCGCCACAGGCAATGTAGTATTTACCATGGATGCTGATTTGCAGGACAGCCCCGATGAGATACCCGAGATGTACCGCATGGTAACTGCTGATGGCTACGACCTGGTAAGTGGGTGGAAGAAGGTGCGTTATGACAATGCATTCACAAAAAATCTACCGTCTAAATTATACAACTCCGTTAACCGCCGTATATCAGGCATTAAGTTGCATGATATGAACTGCGGCCTGAAAGCCTATAAACGCAGCGTGGTAAAAACCGTAGAAGTGTATGGCGAAATGCACCGTTTCATTCCCGTACTGGCCAAGGCAGCGGGCTTTCGTAAGATAGGCGAGAAAGTAGTACAGCACCGCCCGCGGAAGTATGGTGTGTCCAAGTTTGGCTGGGAGCGTTTTATCAACGGTTTCCTTGATTTACTATCTGTACAGTTCATCAGCCGCTTTGGTAAAAAACCTATGCACCTGTTTGGCACATTGGGCACCGTTATGTTCATGCTGGGTTTTATCATGGTGTGTTTCTTAGTAATACAACGTTTAACCGGCGGGGCTGAATATGGCCTGACCAATAAGGTTACCTTCTACCTCTCGCTGGTAACCATGATACTAGGTACACAGTTTTTCCTGGCAGGCTTCCTGGCAGAACTGGTATCCCGCTCTGCAGCTGACAGAAATCATTACTTAGTAGAAAACAAGGTGGGTTTCGAGGAGTAAATATTATTTCTCCTAACAATTATCCAATACATGTGTTATCGTAATAACGATAATTATACAAAACATGGAAAAAAGAATATTCGGAGTAATACTCACCTTACTGGGTATTGGTGGATTAATATATGCCGCTATAATTTTTGCTGAAGGTGGTAATTACAGGCAATTAGCCATATACGGCATATTGGGCGCCATCTTCTTCTTTTCGGGCATTGGGCTGATACGCACAACGCGGGATAACGCCTGACACTTTAGAACGGATAACCAATAGCCAGGTTGAGTATCAGGTTTTGCTTGCGCCATAGGGGATCGCCAAAGCGTATATCGTTCAACACCCAACGTTCGCCCTCGGGCAGCCAGGGTTTGCGCAATGGTATACCACAGTCGAGCCGGAGCACGAGAATGCTGAAATCGAGCCTGATACCGGCACCACCGCTCACCGCTATCTCTTTCATGAACGATGGTGAGAACTTGCCACCGGGGAAATTCGGGTTCTCCCTATAGGTCCAAATATTACCCGCATCTACAAAAACAGCGCCATGAAGGAAGTTGATGATCTTCGTACGTAACTCCGTGTTCAGTTCCAGCTTTATGTCGCCATTGGTTTCTATGAACGTATTATTACCCGTCTCATACTGTTCATTAAACGTACCTGGCCCCACCAGTCGTGAGCGGAAGCCGCGCAGCGAACTGTTGCCCCCACTGAAATACTGTTTGATGTTGGGGAGTGTGGCCGAATTTCCATAAGGTATACCTAATCCTATCAACAGGCGGTTGGCCCATATAGCGTGCTTACCTGAGCTGTAGTTATTATAGTGCCTTAACTCAGTAGTAAACTTTGCATATTGTGCGTATACGGAACCTAACAACCTTTTGGGAGCTTCATTGAGTGATGCGCCCTGTGCCCATCCAAGGATGTTTCCTGACAGGTCTATCTCGCCGGTAAAATAAAAATCATGTTTGTGTATGGCGCCGCTACCCCGCGTATTGTAGGTATATGTGTACCGCGGCCCGATAATGATACCATTGAACAAGAGGTTGCTTATGTTAATTTGCGATGCGCTGTCCCGGTTGATAGTATCCGCTCTGACATAGGTGATATTAAACGGGAAAAATTCATGCTCCTTGCGCGCATCCTCCTTCCAGTTGAAACCATACCCCCCCTTAAACGTATGAAGCCTGAACAAGGTATTCCTTATCATGAGGTTGTACCCTGTGCTGATAATCGTCTTGGGTACATACCTGCTGGAGGAAGGGACATCGATAAACGGTACCAGGAAGCGGGGAAAAGTAAGACTGGGCTCTATGCCAAACTGGTAGGTATTAGGCCGGCGCACCACGCCGCTATACTGGGTTTCAAAACCTGCTGACCCTTTTATCGTGAACAATTCCGCACCGCGGAAAGTATTCCTGTTGCGCCAGCTGATATTGATCTGTGAGCCTGCCCTGCTGTCATTCTTTGTGACTGCGCCCACTTCCACCTGTAGCGATTTTTTAGGATAGGGTGTCAACTCGTACACAGCATCGAGATACGCCCCATCTCCCGGGACTTTAATGAACTCATTTTTTACAAACTTGAAAGTTCCCATATTCACCAGCTTGCTTACCGAAGCTATCTCGTCTTCCCGGCTATATCTTTCGCCCTGGGAAAACTGCATTGGGATTTTAAATATTGATGGCTTATACCTTTTCGTCGTCCCCACTATAAAATACCGGTCTTCATAGTTGAGGGTATCAGCAACGGTCTGTGTTTCCCCTTTGTTATCTATCTTGTAGGCAGGGTTAATGTAAATCTTATTGACAAAGTACTGCCGAGAAGCCTTATACGGCAACCTGTCAACTACCCTTAGATCCAACTCTACCTGTCGATCGCCCACTGTAGAATCAATCTGTACAATCAAGTAGTCCGGCGCAAAATAATAGTACCCCTTATT
>DATCSV010000410.1:0-6500 GCA_036568285.1 Flavipsychrobacter sp.
TATCTTCTTTTGCAGCTACCGCCGCTTCCGTTACTGTGCTATATGTTTTGGGCTTGCCTCCGTCCTGTGCATCAGCATTGTTGTTGTTATCCATATTTGTGCAACTTATAACCATGAGCATAAGCAGCATGGGTAGTATTGATTTTATGTGTTTCATAACTTATACTATTTTCAAAATTAATAACTATGGTTTCTTAATATTATACCAGGTCCTCCAGTGCGTAGCCGTACCTGCAGGGTCGGAATACTGCGCATATGTGATAATGCGCTCCTCGCCATTGCAGGGCGACCAGGGATCGTTGAGCACCACATAGTTGGTACCACCAAGCGTCAGGTAACCCTTGATAACCACCACATGGCCTACCACACCGGGTGTACCATATGCATAACCCATAGGTTTTTTCGAACAGTATATCTGCTTGCGCAGGCTCTCCCAACTGAGAGCTGCCGTGTTTTCTTCAAAGTTAAGGCCGCACTCTGTAAGCATCAGCCAACCGGGCATGTTACAGGCATTGGTTTTGGGGCAGTTGCCATTATCGTTCTGTGGGTTGCAGCAATCGTTGCGGCTAAAACGTTGGTTGGCCAGTGAGCATTGGGTAACAGATACCCCCTGCGATGCAGCCAGCATTTGTGTGGTGGCGGCCCAACACCAGTTATTGGTTTCCTGGGGCCTCAATGTGTTGGCTACACTGCCGGTAATTTCAGGCTTGCAGCATGAACTGATGAGCAGAAGCATAATTCCCGCCAGGGGCAACAGCTTCCATGATTTTGCTTTTTTCATTACGTATGTGTTTTAGCGTGATTAAATAAAAATTGATGTAAGAAAATGTAAGGGGTAATGGTATAGCCCATAGGGCTATACCATTACTGTATTATGCTTCATTCAGGCAGAAACCTATCGTATCTACACTGCGCTGCTGGTGGAAAGTGTAGGCATATGCGATAAAGGCATAGCAATACAATGTCCTGTCGAAAGCCCAGAGCCTGATGTTGTATCCACACTTGCGTACATTGTTGGTAGTCATCGACCAGGTACCTGTTTTTCCTGCTAACGGCACTGTAGTACGTGCACCAAAACTGCTTACTGCGCCATCTACTTTGAAGGTAGTACTGTCGCCGGGGCGCAGGGTGATGAACTCGAACGCTACACTATGGCAGTTGTTCTCTTCATCGGCCAGCTTGTATGTACCGGTGATGTCGGTTCCTTTCTTCAGCGTGCCGCAGTCTTCAGAACCGTTCACTTTTATCGCTACATCTTTCGGTGCATGCTTGTCAATTTTAATGCGATGGCGTGCACTGATATAGCCTTCAGATGTTTCGAGGTAAAACTCGTAGGTTCCCGAGTCGGCTATAGAAAGCACACCTAACAAGTCACCATGTACGGTTACGATCTTGGGTGCATTATAATCCACCAGGTAGTTGTAGAAACCTCCTGCGTCAGGTGTCTGTGTTTCTACCGACTGGGTGAGTATACCACCGGTAATTACATTCTTCAGCACTTTGAATGGCGTGGTAACCGGGGTGAAACTACTGTCGGGTTCTCCGGCGCGTTTCAGCATGATCCTGTACTGCAGTTGTGATGCAGGTATATCATTGGAGTCAGGATGCTCGGGCACCAGGCCTGTCAGCGGCACTACACCGTTGAAAGAGAAGCCGTCATAGCCATCTACCGATGCATCGGGTGCATCCAATGAGCTGTCTATCATACCTGTAGCTGTACTTACTTTCTTAGCGGGTATGTTACCAATGGCTGTGATAATCGGCGTCTTGCCTGTATATACCACGCCGCGGTTGCGTATCTCTACCCATGCCTGTTCCCAGTCGCCCCAGGGAGCTATCCAGTTGGGCTGGTTATCGGGCGGATACATATTCCAGGACAGTATGGCTTTTACTTTTGCAAAGTATGTTTCGCTGCATTTCAACTTCTGGTAGGGCGTGAGGTTGACGGGCAGTTCTACATGGTAAGACAGTCCGCCGGCAGGCATAGGGTTTACATCGTGCACTTCTACCGATGAGGTACCCATATGCTCCCAACCGCTGCCAAAGTCCATATAAAACGCCACGTATTCCCTGCTGCCTTTGCTACACAGGTTGCCGGCATAGCCCGATGGTTTTTTGAGCAATACAGTAGCATACAAGCGGCTTGTATCTCTGTCCAGGCCCACACATTTAACCTCTTCATAGGTTGTGTTGAATTTCGGTGCCAGTACAAAATCAACTACTTTGCTGATATTGAGCCCTGCGTTGGCCAGGTTAGCCGTCAACTCAAATGAAGGTACGCCGGCCGTTAAAGCCTTGGCCACTGTAGTGAAGCCCAGGCGCTCTTCCTGCACATCTTTTTTGTACAGTTTAGCCAATGCACCCAGCTCCGTTTCTTCAGTCTGCAGGTTCAGCACTTCCGGCAGCTGAGGCATTTTTTCCGATATCAGTTTAAACTGCTCGGGCTTCAGTTCTATACCTATGTCTTTCAGGTTGTGCTTCAGCCAGCATATCCAGCCCTGCCTGGGTTCCAGTTGGGCGTTTATATTCATTACATTACCCCATACAGGAATGAAATCAGGATCATCTGCCGTAGGAGCTACACTCCATGAGAGGATAGCCCTTACTATCGGCAGCACAGGCTTATCGTCGCAACAGCGGGTCACATCGGGGTTAAAGGCCAGGTTAACGGCATAACAAAGGGGGTTGTTGTTGGAATGGTTGAAATCATGAGAATCGAAACTGACCATACCCAGGTCTTTCCAGTTGCCGTTGCGTTCATAGTCAATATAGAAACGCACATACTCTTTACTGCCCGGCGTACAGGCGCCGCCGCTATAGCCGCCGTTCTGGTTCAGCTTCACAATGGCCGTTACCGATTTCATCTGCGGGTTATAGCCTACGCATGTGATTTGCTCGTAAGTGGTATTCCCCTGTATTGCCTTTACGGCTTTGTACTGGCCGGCAAGGGGGCTTTTCTTCGACAGTGTTCCGAAATAATTAGGATTTTTCAGCAGGTACAACTGCATGTGCTCGCGCTCGGGCTGCACCCTCAACGCCCTTGTTGCGGTAGCTACCGTTTTAGTGGCAGCGGTAGCCCTTGTTACTGTTGTCTTCTTAATAGTTGCCATAACAATGGTATTTTAATGGTTTGTCAATACTTTTTCTCCGTCATCACTCTATAGAAGTGCAGTACAAAAGTATTGCGGCCGATAGCCTTGCCTGCAAGCGTTGCTACTGAATATCGGGGTAGCTGATACTGAAAAAAAATGCGTAGAACTACGTATAAAAACCGGGGTAACTGCTTATACATTTGCCCTAAACCAAAAAACAAATACAATTATGTACCAGCTTCCTTTCAGAAAGAAAAAGGGCATCTTGAAGTTATCCGCATTACTGGCGGCACTATCCATGTTTACCGCCTGTACGGCAGGCACAGACTGCGACACATGTAACAAATGCATAGACAATAAGCCGGCACCAACACCGTTCGTTACTACATTGAACGCTATTAACCACCATATAACTCTCAATGATGCTGCAGATATGATCAGCAACTTTGGCACTGCAAGAGAGGGCATGCTCACTACAGGAGAGGGCAGCCCCGCATCATTGCCCATATACGAAACATTCAACCTGAAGGCTATTGACTCACTGATCTGCCAGCCGGGCGTTGTAGGTTTCCGGGTGTACCTGGCATTGGACGGGCAAAACCAGGTAAGATATGTGTTGACAGGCGTAGACGGTGAGGGCAAAGACGTAATCCAGAGAAGGCAGGAAAACCCTGCACATGTAGCGGCCGCCGACGAAATGATATTGGAAGCAGGCCAACGCTGGCCATAGAGACAGAGCGGCGTGCATGAATAAGTACCAGGCATTTTTATTCAGCTTGAGCATACTGGCCCCCACTATTACCGGTGTGATAAGATACAGGAGTATACCTGCGTCTTATCACCCCATTATATACCTGCTGCTATTAGGACTGGCTAATGAATTTCTTTGCTACCTGTTCTTCTATAACAGCAGTAACGCCCTGCCAACCAATATATATTTCCTATGCGAGTTCCTGCTGTTTGCATGGCAATTTCACAACTGGAGGAATATTCTCAGGGTACGTTGGCTCTATTTGTTGCTGACTATCGGTATGACTACGCTCTGGATAACAGAAAACATAGTGCTGGGAAGGCTAACGTTGTTCAGCCCGGTGTTCCAGGTATCTTATTCGCTTGCGCTAATATTGCTGGGCATCAACCAACTGAGTTGGCTGGTAGTGAACGACAGGGGACGTATAATGGCCAACCCGGTATTCATAATATCCATAGCGGTCATTATCTTTTTCTCCTACAAAGTGCTGACAGAGATATTTTATTATTATGCGGCTTCAGCCTCCATAAAAAACAATATTTTTGTTATAGAATCGTACCTCAATGTCGGGTATAATATTATGTTGACAATAGCACTAATATGCATACCTCCGAAGAGAAATTTTATACAGCTGTAATAGTAGCCGCCATTGCGTTGGGGATTATCATCTTAGTGTTTATAGCAACTATGATACGCCATCAGCGCCGCAATGCATGGCTGAACAAGATGAGGATACGAGCAGAAATAAATACACTGGAAAAGGAGCGGAAGAGGATTGCAGGCGACCTTCATGATGAACTGGGGCCAATATTGTCAGCCGTACGTATTCAGATCAACCACCTGCAACACCAGACTGAAGAAGACCAGAAAATCATTGCCTTTGCCAATAAACACATTGATGATGCGATAGCCAAGACGCGTGAAATATCCTACAACCTGCTGCCCAGCACACTGGTAAGAAAAGGCCTGGTAAAGGCCGTACATGAATACATCAGCAAGTTGAGTGAAACACACGAGTTACACATTACGTTCATTAGCCCGGACATGGAACTTCCTGCAGAAATGAGCATAAACATTTACCGTATCATCCAGGAAATAATACACAATACCATAAAGCATGCTGAAGCGGCGCAGTTGATTATCAGCCTGCAGAAAAACAACAACAAACTAGTGCTGCTAACGGCTGATGATGGTAAAGGATTTGATTATGATAAACATGTTGAAAATAACAACGGGCTTGGGCTGACTAACCTTCAAAGCCGTGCCGAGGTTATGAGTGCGCGGTTCAATTTCAGGTCGGTACCCGGTTATGGTTCTCAATATGTAATTGACATACCCATAAAAGAGGAATATGCAGAAAACAGTTAGCGCTACACCCATTAGTGTGGTGATAGCAGACGATCACGAGTTATTCAGGGATGGGTTGAAACTGATGTTAAGTTCGGCTGATGATGTACACCTGGCCGGCGAGGCCTGGGACGGCCGGGAGCTCATCAACCAGGTGAAGAAATTGCAGCCCGATGTGGTGATAACCGACATCAAAATGCCGATAACTGACGGTGTAGAGGCCACTAAATTCATTATGCAGCACTATCCTGTTATTAAAGTGATCGCATTATCTATGTACGACGACGAAGAACTGATACTGGAAATGTTTGAGGCCGGCGCCATAGGGTACTTACTGAAAAATGCCGACAAATCGGAAGTGATAGAGGCTATACAGTCCGTCTACCAAAACAAGCCCTATTATTGCAAATCTACCTCCGGCAAGCTGACTAAACTGCTGGCTTTCAGCCGGTACAATATGCAGAAACAGCAAAAAGAGGCGGAGTTCACCGAAAAAGAAAAGGAAATAATACGCCTGATATGCCAGGAGTACACTAATAAGCAGATAGGTGAAAAGCTATACCTGAGCACCCGCACTGTAGAGGGATACAGGATGAAGATACTGGAAAAGATGGGTGCCAAAAACATTGTAGGCATCGTAATAGAAGCGATACGGTTGGGTATCTATACCCCCCAGTCGTAAACCACTAGTAAGCCCGCTGAAACTCGAATGAAGGGCTTCCTTTGATACCTTGCTTGTTATAAAAATCCAGGAACCGCAATTTGTAATACTGATCCTTCCTGTTTTTTATCACATAGGTTTTCTTACGGTTGATCTCGTAACGCTCTGTGTCAAAGTTATACTCCTTCCAGTCGAAGCCAATTACATCGCGATGATTGGAGTACTGTAACTCTGTAATTTTAGTGCCTTCCAGGTCTGCAAAGGCGGTGCTGGTGTCTTTTGCCGCGATAGTCCTGTAAGGGTTAAGCAACACACCATTTACCATGTAGGGGAAGTTGTCCAGCTCGTAGTACACATACCTGTACCTCGTAAACACTATATCCCAGGTATTTTTGGGTGGGTCAGGCTGTATTGTTTTACCACCATCTCTGAATGTGAAATATGAGTAGTTATAATTTTCGTCTTTGGGAATTGTGATTGTATGAGTAACCTTCTCGTCAAGGTCTGCATATTCCAGTACGTACTCTGTAGTGCTGACATAGAGCAGACGCATTTTTTTCAGGTTGTTGGGGTCGTATGTAGGATTCAATTTTACGATGTAGATATCGTTTTTTGATAAGCCTCCCGCAGACCTCCAATCTCCCATTGC
>DATCSV010000411.1:0-12856 GCA_036568285.1 Flavipsychrobacter sp.
TGAAGAAATTCATCAACTCCCGCGGCTTCCGCGAGCCGCTGATAGTGATGGAGATACTCGACCATTTTGCCTGCCTGGTAGAGGAAAAGATGGCGACTAACCCTGCTATGACCTTGCACGATGCTATGCTACACGCGCACGATAGTTTTGGTATTATGGGTTTCAGGACGATTGCTGATGCGGCGGATGTAGAGCGTAACAAGCTACTAAACAAGCAGTTTAAGAAAACGCTGGGTGTTATGGTTGCCAGTCCTGTTATGTGGTTGTTGTTTGTATTGGCTGGTGCTATTTACTATACAACTTATATGTCGTTTCAAGAGTTTTTTGTGGACGGCGACAATACCGGCTTTCTTACAGCCTTCCCTGCTTTGCTGATTGTTGCGATAGGTCAAGTTTTGATTTTCAGACACTTCCCTGGTATTAAAAACAGGTATGCTTCAGGTAAGGGCACTTTGGCGGATAACGGTTATTACTGGTTGGTGTTTATTCTTATGATATTTTTTCCCAATTATCCCGGCGGGGATTGGCCGATAATACCTTTTGCTATAGCTGCCACCATTTATGTACTTGCAATTCTTGCCTGGGTTATCGCTCTGTACCGCACCTGGCAGTCCACTGAACAACACTATCGTGATATAGAACAGATGTACGCTGAACTGGATGCCCAATAGTTGATTAGTTAATAATATGTAAATCACCGCCCTGTATTTGCCATACGGGGCGGTTCTGTATTATGTTTGCTGATTACTGTATCAAAACAGGAATAAAAAACACATGTCAGCAAATAGGGTATTTTTCCCCAATTTGAACGGTATCCGTTTCCTGGCCGCATTGGTGGTCATTATCCATCATGTGGAGATGGCCAAGTACTGGTTCGACCTGCCTAATATCTACAACACTTCATTTGTAGGCGGGGTATTTGGCGAGCTGGGCATTATCCTGTTTTTTGTACTCAGCGGTTTTCTTATTACCTATCTGTTGCTGGAAGAACACCGGCGTACAGGCACTATAGGCATCAAGGCCTTCTACATGCGCAGGATATTGCGGATATGGCCTGTGTACTACCTGGTAGTTATCTTCAGCCTGTTCATTCTGCCCAATTTTCACTTTTTTGATATTCCTGGTCTCTCAGAACAGATAAATGACGGTTTTTTTCTAAAGAGCCTGGCCTATATGTCATTCCTGCCCAACCTGGGCTATACTCTATACGAGCATATCCCGTATGCCACGCAAACATGGTCGGTAGGGGTTGAAGAGCAGTTTTACCTGCTATGGCCCGTGCTGATGCTGTATGCTGTAAGGAGACAGAAAGTATTGCAAGCATTGGTGGCCACGGTTGTCGTGTACCTGCTGGTGAAGACCGCAGCAGTATTGGGGCATGTTGCCTACCCGTCCTCTGTACCTATGCTTAAATCATGGCTCTTCTGGGACCACTTCTCAATAGACTGTATGGCCCTGGGTGGTATCAGTGCCTACCTGCTCTTTTACCGGAAAGAAAAGGTATTGAAAATACTATACAATAAATACCTGCAGGCATTCCTGTATACCGTTCTCGCCATAATTACCCTGAAAGGACTGATCATCCCCTGGTACAGCAAAGAGTTGTTCGCCATCATATTCATGGTATTGATACTGAACCTTGCCGCTAACAAAAACACCATCATCAGCCTCGAGTACAAACCGCTGAACTACCTCGGCAAAATATCCTACGGACTGTATATGTACCACAACTTCGTACTGACACTGGTATTGAAACTGTTCATGCTGTCGGGTGCCATCAACGTGAGCAGTATTGGCGGGGGGATAATATACCACATAGTTTCCCTGGGCCTTACCATAGCAGTATCGGCCCTCTCTTACGAGTATTTTGAGAAATGGTTCCTGGGCATCAAGACACGCTATACCAGGGTGCAGAGTGGCAACGAAGTGGCACCCCCCACTAGCGACACTACTCCCGGAATACCTGCCGGGGCACAGCCTCATACGGCATAAATGCAATTATATCCGATTATTCCGCCCGTTTCGGAAATGTTTCCTTAAATTTGCGCCCTCAAACAGGTTCTTAACAGGATATGATCGGTCGCAGAAATATCAGGGTGAAAGTGATGCAAACTTTGTACACGCTACATACTACAGAAACAAGTAGCCTTGAAGAACAGAAAAAGCAGGGTTCGTCGCTCTTAGATGAAAAAATCAGCCGTTTCCTCGACTTGTTTGTCATTTCCGTATTATACACTTTGCAGGTAGCGCGTTATTCTGAAAAAGATGCCGGGAGGAGAGCTACCAAATACCTGCCTACTGCGGAAGACCTGAACGTCAATACCAAGATAGCAGGCAACGAGTTTCTCTGGAAAATACTGGATAACGAAACCTTTGCGGAAAAGATAAAGGACAAAAACATCAGCCGCTATATGGATGATGACCTGGTGAAGAGAATCTATAAAAAACTCTCCGCCACGCCTGAGTATATGGCATATATCGCCGATAGGGAAAGGAACTACAAATCAGAAGTAGCCATCATCAAGTTCATTTTCGACAATAATATTTTTGAGGATGAGGACGTGATGGAGCATTTTACCGACGAACTGCCGGGCTGGGAAGACGACAGTGATATGGTGAAAATCCTTATGGACAACTTTTTCAAGAGCAGTTCCAAGGTCAACTTCCTGAAGCTGATAACGGCTGAAAAAAATGAGTACGCGCACAACCTGCTGCATACCACGCTGGAAAAAGAAGGCTACTTCAGAGAGCTGATACAGCCTAAGCTGAACAACTGGGATGCGGAAAGGGTGGCACTGATAGACATGCTGCTGCTGCGTATGGGTGTGGCTGAGCTATTGTACTTCCCCACTATACCTACCAAGGTCACTATTAATGAGTATATAGAAATAGCCAAAATGTACAGCACGCCACAGAGCGGCCAGTTTGTAAATGGTGTACTGGATAACATACTGAAAGATCTTACTAAAGAAAACAAAATCCACAAAGAATCACGAAACGTCTGAGATATGCGCAAAAAAAATAGCATGAGAAACTTCGTAGCTTTGTCGCTGTTGACGATTGTGCTGGTGGCCTGTGGTGATAGTAATCAGTCGAAAAGTGATGCACAGGAAAAGGATGGTTTACTGTCCGCAGACCTGGTTACCAATCCACATTCAGCTAAAGGGCTGGATACAGCGATATATAACCAGTTGCCAACAATGGACTTTGAAGATACAGTGCACCACTTTGGCAATCTGGAAGAAGGAGTAAAAGCCAGTTACAGCTTTGAATTTGTAAACAATGGCAAGACTCCGCTGATAGTCAGTGCCGCAAAAGGATCTTGTGGTTGCACGGTAGCAGAATACCCCCGCGACCCGGTGCACCCCGGCGCTTCAGGCATCATACAAGTGCTGTTTGACACCTATGGCAAACCCGGGCACCAGGAGAAGTCAATAGCTCTCACCACCAACTCAAAACGTGGTGTACATATGCTGTATATAAAAGCCGAGGTAAAGGCTGCGAAGTAATTTTAAAAACAATAAAACCAGATAAATACAATGTTAGCACAACTTCAGACAATTATGTTGCAGGGAGCACCCGGCGGTGGCGCATTCCAGCTTATCTTTTTGGTAGGTATGATAGGGGTGATGTACTTCTTCATGATACGCCCGCAAGCCAAGCGTGCCAAAGAGCAAAAGAAATTTGCAGAAACCATCGGCGTGGGTGAGCATATCATCACAACTGCCGGTATACATGGCACTATCAGGCGCAGCAATGAAGATGGCAGCCTGCAACTGGAAATACACCACGGTACTTTCATGACCATTGAACGCTCTGCTGTATCTATGGAAATGACCAATGCTTACCGCAAGAAAACTTCAACTCCGGTAGCTGTAGAAGATAAAAAATAATATTTCGCCCCATGCTGAAAGTAGGAGTTACAGGAGGCATAGGAGCCGGAAAATCTGTCGTATGCCGGGTGTTCCATACACTCGGCATACCTGTGTTTAATGCAGACGATACAGCTAAGCGGCTGATGGAAACCGACAAAGAGCTGGTAGCAGCCATCAGCAACCTGTTTGGCAGCGATATTTACATAGACGGCAAGCTCGACCGGAAAAAGCTCGCGTCATTAGTATTTGAGCAACCCGCACTACTACATCAACTCAATGCGCTGGTGCATCCCGCCACAATAACTTATGGCAACACATGGATGCAGAAACAGACTTCGCCTTATGTAATAAAGGAGGCAGCTATTTTTTTCGAAAGCGGAAGTCATAAGGAAATGGATGTGATGATAGGCGTGTTCGCGCCCGAACGGGTACGCATCGACCGCGCCCTGCAGCGGGAGGGTATGACCCGCGAAAAAGTACTGCAACGCATAGCCAGCCAGATGGACGACACAGAAAAAATGAAACGTTGCGATTATGTAATTACCAACGATGGCAGTACAGCCCTCATACCACAGGTGCTGGATATTCACCGGCAACTGCTCACCCAAACAGCCTGACTACTGCCCACCGTATATCGCTTTGTGAAATAGGTTGTATTCCGTTTTATTGTCTTTATCGGTTTCTTTATCGCGGATAGCTTCCAGTACCGGGTGCATGATTTTCAGCCTCCTCTCTGCCCTGGTAGTCTGTGCCTTATTGTTCTTTTTGATCTGGTCTTTATAATAATATGCTGCGTCGTAGATATATACAGCTATTGCGCCCCTATAGGAACTGATGGACTCTGAGCCGGCCAGGTATTCTGCCACACGCAATGCCGCCTTGAAGGCCTCTTCCGACTCTGTTTTCTTCATGTATATTCCTGCAGCTATTGCCAGGTCTATCTTGTGCCCGGCGGCAACATTATATTGCGCGTCCTGTAGAACAATAGTATCGGCAGGCCTACCCTTCTCAGCTATTACTGCCCATATCTCGGGCAGCATTTCCCCGCCCGGTTTTGTCGTCAGCATATGCTTTGCTATGGCGTATGCGGTATCCTTTGCTACAATACTGAGTCCGCGCAACGCTGCCGCGGCCACCTTGTAGGAGTGGTCGTGTATACTGTGATGCATTTCAGGTTGGGCTTCTTTTACTTTCCATGTAGCCAGTACATGCAATGCAACGGCGCGCACGTGGTGCGAACTGTCTTTCATGGCCATGGTACGCACGGTAGGAGTAAAACCTTCCTGTAACTTTTTATTTTTCTGTCCTTCCAGGTGGTTCAGCGCATATGCCCTTACGTACTCCAGTCTGTCTGTCAATGCCAGGTGATACATCTCCTGTATAGTGCCATTGTCCAGGTTGTCTTTATTACTTCTTATGGCCCTTACTTTCAGTGTATAGTCTTCCGGCCCTGTAGCTTTAAAATGCGCCAGCCAGTGCGATGCCGACTTATCGTCCAGCAGTTGGCCGGGCAGCCAGTGTTCAGCATCTACTATCACTGCAGGCCTGTTGTTCGCACCGGGATATGGATAGGTAATAGTCGTGGTACGCTCGTCTACGTCTATTATATCGCTAAAGATGTTGTCACCTGATGCAACCTTTATTCTCAGTGGCAACTGGTACAGTGCGGGCTGTTTCTGTGTAATAGTCACCTGCACCTTCTGAGCATTGTCATCAAAGTTATATTTGGTTTCCAGAACAGGGTGCCCTCCCCTGTAATACCATTGGTTGAAAAACCAGTTCCAGTCTTTACCAGTCACTTTTTCTACAGCCATGCGCCACTGGTGCGCCTCTGCGGGTTGCAATGCATTCTCTGCCAGGTACAGCTGCATCGACTTGTAAAATGCCGTATCGCCTACAATGCCGTGCAGATAGCGCAATATGCTTGCTCCCTTCTGGTAAGAGATACGGTCAAACATATCTTCGCGCGCATGGTAGTGAAAACGTACCAGTGGTTCATCATTTTTCTCTGCCGTCCCCAGGTAGATGTTCAGGTCCTGGTAAGCCAGTTTCTGTTCCGATGCCTTACCGTATTTGTATCTCCGCCACAGTTGCTCGCCATAGGTGGCAAACGATTCGTTTAGTGTCAGGTTCGACCATGATTCAGCAGTTACATAATCACCAAACCACTGATGAAACAACTCGTGTGATACAATATCCTCGTAGTCCTTATCACGTATTTCCCTGTCGGTTTGGTTGATGAACTCACCGAAGACCGTCGCCGTGGTGTTTTCCATCGCGCCGGATACATAGTCCCTCACTACTACCTGGCTGTATTTGTTCCAGGGGTAAGGTATGCCTGTTACTTCCGAAAAGAAGTCCACCATCTCCGGCGTATGGCGAAACATATCTTTGGCGTATCGTTCGTATTCCGGCTCCACATAGTAGCTTATTTCCTTGCCCTGCCATGGCGTGTCCTGCACTACCGCATATTTACCTATGGCCATCATCATTACGTAGGGCTGAATATTTTTGTCCATTTCCCATACGTCGGTTCGGGTGCCATCATTATTTTTTACTGAGCTTTTCATTACCCCATTACTCAGCGTGGTGAAGCTATCTGCCACTGTCATTTGTATGCGTGTGGTAAAACGTTCATTCGGCTTGTCAAACGTAGGCACCCAGTGCGAGTTGGCCTCGGTTTCCCCCTGCGTCCATACCTGCACAGGTTTATTGGGTATTTTATAGTCAGTGTTAATGAAGTAGAGTCCTCTGTCATCGTTTATGGCTTTGCTGCCGCCCGATGGCTGTGCATATGGTTTGGCGGTGTATTCTATAGCCAATTGCACGCTCTCCGTACGATGGTATTTCCGGTCTAAATATATAGTCAGGCTATCGCCCTGGTAATTCACCTTCGCTTTGCTGCCGTTGGCAGTTACACTCTCGATGCTCATGCTCTTGGCGTCCAGCACTATTTTATCACTATTGTAGAAGTAGGGGTGCATATCTATCACCGCTTTGCCTCTGGCGGTTTTGGCGGCATAATCAAAGCTCAGCGCCACGTCCGTATGGGTAATATCCCAGTCCATAGTAGCGGTGGCCCTGTATCGACTGTCCGATGCATTTACGGTAATATCGTCCAGCATCACAGTCTTCCGGCTGCTCTTGCACGAAAACAAAGCTAAAGACAGGTACAATAACGGTAACAATCTCCTCATCAGATAACGGGTAATTTTAATGAGGTAATATTAGGCAATATGAGTGAAATAATACTACCGCATCCGGGGGTATTTAGCAGGACCAGCCTACAAAAAGGAGTAACAATAGATGTACGCCAAACTACCCCAGCCTTTCAATTATTCCTGCTATACCCTGGCCGCCACCTACACAGGCCGTTACCATGCCGTATTTTTTATTCAGCCTTTCCAGATCGTGCAGATTTTGAATGGTGAGTTTGGCGCCGCTACAACCTAATGGATGGCCCAATGAAATAGCGCCGCCGTTGATGTTCACGATATCCGGGTTCATACCCAGCTCGTTGATAACGGCTATAGACTGCGATGCGAATGCCTCGTTGAGTTCTACCAGGTCAATATCATTCAGCTTCATACCCGCTTGTTTCAATACTTTAGGTACCGCTGCTACAGGGCCCATACCCATGATGCGCGGGTCAACACCGGCACTGGCACAAGCTACCAACCGGCCCCAGGGTTGCAGGCCCAATGTATTCATCAGCTTCTCACTCATTACGATTACGAATGCAGCACCATCTGATGTTTGCGAAGAGTTGCCTGCCGTAACCGTACCACCTGCTGCAAATACGGGTTTCAGTTTCGATAAGGCCGCCAAAGAAGTATCAGCACGCGGGCCTTCATCTGTGTCTACTGTATAGTCGCGGGTAGTTCGTTTGCCGTTTTCGCCCACGGTTACTTCTTCCACTGTTATCGGCAGTATTCCTTTTTTAAAGTATCCCTGTTGTATGGCGTTTAACGCCTT
This sequence comes from Flavipsychrobacter sp., assembly GCA_036568285.1. GTDB lineage: Bacteria > Bacteroidota > Bacteroidia > Chitinophagales > Chitinophagaceae > UBA5543. Next base: position 7,851 of record DATCSV010000411.1, read on the forward strand.
CATATGCGAGTTGTAGGCAAATTCATCCTGTGCCTCGCGTGTTACTTTATAATCATTCGCTACCTGCTCGGCTGTGAGGCCCATTCCCAGGTAGTAGTCGCCATTGTCTTTAGTGATGTTATAATTGGGCATCGTGCGCCAGCCCGCTGTGGGCACTAAGCTCATGCTTTCCGTTCCGCCGGCTATGATGCAGTCTGCCATACCCGATTGAATTTTTGCAGTGGCAATGGCAATCGTTTCCAATCCCGATGCGCAGTAGCGGTTGACGGTAACACCCGGCGCCCATTCACCCACAGCACGATTGGCAATGATACGCCCCACCTGCAGGCCCTGCTCCGCCTCGGGCACGGCATTGCCTACTATCACATCGTCTACCAGTTTGGGGTCGAGCTGCGGCACCGATGCCAGCAAGCCTTTTATCACATCTACCGCCAGGTCGTCAGGACGGGTGAACCTGAAACCACCCCTGCCCGCCTTGCCTACTGCCGTGCGGTAACCCGCTATTATATACGCGTCCATAAATTCAAAAGTTAAATCCCGATAGCTATCGGGACAAAAGCCCAAAAGTTGTAATATTCGTTATCCTGAACAATCGCAGTTTGCTGCTGTTTTAAAGTTAAGGAATATAGTGCAGAAGACTGTAAAGGAAAGGTGAAATAAAGTATAACATAGGCTTATACATGTATTGCACTCATCATGTAAAGCTGTAGTAAATTTGCAGGTATGGAAAAGAAGAAGACATTGGTATTAGGCGCGTCGGTGAACCCGTCGAGGTATGCAAATATGGCCATCAACAGGTTGTTGGCTTACGGACATCCCGTAGTGGGCATAGGTAAAGACAAAGGTAATGTAGGCGGCGTAGAGATAACGATGGATACTCCGCCTATGGATGATATAGATACGGTAACCTTATACCTGAACCCACGCAACCAGGTACCTTATCATGATTATATTCTTTCGCTAAAACCCAAACGTGTGATATTCAATCCCGGCACGGAAAATGATGAGCTGGAAGACAAGCTGGAAGCGGCGGGCATAGAGCCTGTGATAGCCTGCACACTGGTAATGCTGGGCACGGGGCAGTATTAAAGACCTCTCCCGACCTCTCCAAAGGAGAGGTGATATTTGGTATAGTTTTGTGACAATACTTCAGGCAGGTTATTGTAACTTGGGGTTGCAATGAAGACCTGCTATCTCATATTCTTTCTATTTTTTGCTTCAATAATTGGAGGTATTGATTGCTCCGGGCAGGATGATAGCATTACCGTAACAGGTTTGGTTGTAGATAAATTGAATGAGCCGATAATAAATGCCATGGTAATAGTTTCCGACAATAATGTTACTGTTGCAGAAGTTGTCACCAATTTTGATGGAACTTACACTATACAAGCACCCAAAACAAATAATCTGGTATTGCAAATAAGGTATATTGGCCATAAAGCATACCTGAAGCAAAACATAACTGGCGACATAGATAATCTGTTTGTGACATTGTATGAAGACCCTGATTTTGCAGATATTATAATACCCGGCTGCATACCTGTTCCACTGGCTGATATACAGCATTGCCCGGCAAGAACATTCGTGGAACCTCTATTGATTGATAATTTCGGCTCTGGGTTTACCAAAACTATCACCTCCTCTGAAATAGAAAAAGGCGCATACTGATGAAACACTCCCACCCCATACAAATATCCATACCGAAGCCTTGCAGCGAGGATTGGGACAAAATGACACAGCAGGAGCAGGGCAGGTTTTGTGACAGTTGCCAAAAGTGCGTGGTGGATTTAACCAATTTCTCTGACGGCGAACTCTATCAATATCTTTTAGAAAACAAAGGCACAAAAGCTTGCGGCAGGTTCAGGCCCGGGCAACTGAACAGGCCGATACAAATTCCGCATCAACCACACAGTCAACTGTATAAATGGATAATTGCGGCAGGACTGAGCCTGGTATTTACTATTGCATCTGAAGCTGATGTTTTTGCCCAGGCACCGATTAAGCAAAAAACGACAATCACCAATTCTAATTCTTCTACCTCTAGTCAGCATAAGCATAAAGATAGTGTTGTGTTAGAGGAACTAACCATTATAGAATACAAAGCACCGCTTATGGGTGTTGAATGGGCGACACCTTATTGCGATACAACAGTTCCTGGAAGCATGACATTTATGACAGGCGAGGTGCAAGTTGAACTAATGCAACCAAGCGGAAAACATTCGATTGACAGTGTAATGAACAACTTTAAACCTGTTCCTGCAAAACAAAGAAAATAACAATCCCCATCCTTATCTATATTCTCAGGAGATCCTCACGCTACGTTGCACTTCGCTCAGGATGACGAATTCTATTGGGCGGGACAGGCAGGGCTATTAGGAGGGACAGGCGCCAACCAATTACTCTTTTAACCTGTTGCCCTTTTAACCAATTAACTTATTAACCTCAACTATAACTATGCCCCATCCATAATGCGCCCCCTATACTGTCGCGGGTAGCACCTGTAACACTGCTGAGAACGTTGGTTTCTTCTCTCCAGCGTAGTACACCTATCAGCGCCATCACGATTGCCTCTTTGTATAATACGGTGTTGGTATCAGGCACTACTACTTCAATATTATGTGCGGTCAATCCCTGCTGTATCGTTTCCACCAGGAAAGTATTCAATGCCCCGCCGCCTGTTACCAGTAGCTGCGCTTTTTCTTTTCCCGCAGGATATTTCTTTACTGCTTCGGTTATCTTATCGGCTATATGCTGCACGGCAGTACGCAGCAGGTCGTTCAGGTCGTTTTTACCTTCCAGCAGTATCGGGAATACCAGTTGCTTTGCCTGCTCGTTACTCAACGATTTTGGAGGTTCCAGCAGGTAATAAGGTTCATCATTCAGGTCGGCCAGTATATCCACCTGCAATTTTCCGGCACGCGCCATATCGCCGTTCTCATCCATTGTTTTACCCGCCATTTCCGCCAGGCCGTTCAGCACCTGGTTGGCAGGGCAAATGTCAAATGCCAGCGTACCACCGTTGTGCGGCACGGTGATGTTGGCTATACCGCCAATGTTCAGCCAGTAATCGTATTGGCCAAAAAGCAGCTTGTCGCCTATGGGTACTATAGGAGCGCCCTGTCCACCCAGCGCCACATCCATATTGCGCAGGTCGCTTACCACAGGTAACCCCGTTACGGCTGCTATGGTTGCCCCATCGCCTATTTGCCCTGTAGTATGGTTATGCGGTTCGTGCATGACAGTATGACCGTGCGATGCTACCAGGTGTACCTGGTGTTCTATGCCATGCCTTTCTATAAAGCTGTTGACCGCGTCGCCTAAAAACCTGCCGTATGTCGTATGCAGTCTCAGGTATTCGTGCGTACGCAACTGTGCAGCATTTCGCAGGCTGTCCTCCATCTCTTTATCGTAAGGGATACAATCCGCATGTACTATCTCATAAGCCCAGCCGCCCCGCACCTCGTTCAGATGAACATAAGCGATATCTAATCCATCCAGCGAGCTGCCGCTCATCAAACCAATAACCTTATAAACCATGGCGCGAAAATACAAAACCCCGCCCAACCTCCCTCCCCCTATCCCCCTAAAGGGGAGACGAATTATTAGAAACCTTATGAGGTACATTTATTTAAAATGTATCTCCCCTTCAGGGGGATAGGGGGAATCATTTATCTTTACCCCATGTACCGTCCACCACATTTTACAGAGAAAGACAGGCAGGCTATCCTGGAATTTATGCAGGAGCATCCATTCGCCACACTGATACTTAGCCATGAAGGTAAAAGCTACGTTACCCAGGTGCCTGTAATGCTGGAAGAGCGTGATGAGGAGCTATACATAACCGGCCATATATACCGCCATGCCGACCACTACCCTGCCCTGGCCAACAGCGCAGAAGCCTTACTGCTCTTTACCGGTGCACACTGCTACGTAAGCGCAAGCTGGTACACACGCCGCGGGCAGGCATCTACCTGGAACTATTTGAGTGCACAGGCAAGAGGTGCTGTGCGCATGATGGACAACGAGGAAACACTGGAGCTGATAACAGCATTGACTCACCAATACGAAGACGGACAGGTAATACCCGAAATAGTGGAGCATATGAGCGATGAGTATGTAACCACCAACCTGCAGGCCATAGTTGGTTTTGAGATTACCGTCAGCCAGTTAGACGCTACTTTCAAACTGAACCAGAACAAGGATGATGAAAGCTACAAGAATGTGGTGGACCAACTGATGGCCACCGAAGACTTCAACAGTATTATCATTGCGGGAGAAATGATGAAACTGCGTCCGCATTTGTTTGTATAAAAAAACAAAAAAGCCGCTCCGCGAAGGGAGCAGCTTTCCAGATTGCTTACTAAATATATTTAGGCTGGTTGCTTCTGCAGCACCTCTGCCATTGTTTTGCCTATGTCAGCAGGGCTATCTACCACGTTGATACCACACTCGCGCATGATCTTCATTTTAGCAGCAGCAGTATCGTCTGCGCCACCCACTATAGCGCCTGCGTGGCCCATACGGCGGCCGGGAGGCGCTGTCTGGCCGGCTATAAAGCCCACCACAGGTTTGCGCATATTGTTCTTCAGCCAGTTTGCAGCTTCTGCTTCCATACCGCCGCCTATCTCACCTATCATGATGATACCTTCTGTTTGGGGGTCGTTCATCAGCATTTCTACCGCTTCTTTGGTAGTGGTGCCGATAATCGGGTCGCCGCCGATACCAATAGCCGTAGTGATGCCCAAACCGGCCTTAACTACCTGGTCTGCAGCCTCATACGTCAGCGTTCCCGACTTGGAGACGATACCGATAGTGCCTTTTTTGAATACGAACCCGGGCATGATACCCACCTTTGCCTCATCAGCAGTAATAACGCCGGGGCAGTTGGGGCCTATCAGGCGGCAATCTTTGCCGTCCAGGTAAGCACGTGCCTTCACCATATCCTGTACGGGTATACCTTCAGTGATACAGATGATCACTTTAATACCTGCATCAGCAGCTTCCAT
>DATCSV010000412.1:0-15984 GCA_036568285.1 Flavipsychrobacter sp.
GAGAAATTTTCCGCATCTGTTAACGCCCGATTTGCAATCGGTTAACGGTTGATTAACAAATATTCCTGCGTAAGTTGTTGATAGTTAAATCATTGTGATTTTGATAGTAAATAGTGTAAAAAGCACCGCATACACTATATAGATAAAGTTGCGTACCGATTTATATATATTTGGAGCAAACCTGTTATATTTTGGGGCGTATTATTTTGCAATACAAGCCATGGCTCTTATGCCTCTCGGCAATTGTGTTTTTAGGCTGCTTTAGCTTATCCAGGGCATCCAATATAGATAGCACTCTACAGGTAGCAGCCAATGGCACGAAGCAACAACGGCTTTCCGCGTACAAGTCTTTGTCCGCGCATTACGTCAATCGTGACTTTAATAGAACCATCAAGTACGGGAAAGAAGGTATTGCTATTGCGGCATCTTCCGGCGACTCGGTGGCGATGGGAGAGCTACACCATATAATAGGTGACGCAGAATATTTCCGTGGTAACTATGACAGCGCTTCCGCACGTTTTTTTACTGCACTAAGGATTTTTGAGGATAAGAAAGCCCAAAGACAGAAAGCATTGGTACTCAACAGTATTGCGAAGTTGTACAGGAAAACCCGTGAATTGGACGAGGCAGGTATGTACTATGATAAAGCAATGTCAATATTTGAAGGCCTCAACGACTCTGCAGGAATGGAAATGATATGGAACGAGTCGGGAGTGGTATATGAATACAGGGGGCAATACGCAGAAGCTATTCGCAGGTATAGCAAAGCGTTGCGTTTAGCCGAGTTGACCGGTAATAAGTTGGGAGTGGGGTACGCGCTCAACAACATTTCAGGCTCTTACCTGTTGCAGGGCAGGTACAAAGAAGCTGAAGCGCACTTGCTCAAAGCTCTGCAGATCAGGAAAGACATGGATGATTCCTTCTCGCTGGCTATTAACTATAGCGATTTAGGAGCAGTGTACGATACGATGGCGCAGTACAATATTGCGGAAGCATATTTTGATACGAGCAACGCAATAGCCAGGTCGTTGAAGTATCCTCAGTTGCTTGCTCATAATTATGAGATGATATCAGGCATAGCCAAAAAGCAGGGTGAGTTTGAGCGGGCATACGATCTTTACCTGCGTGCAGATGCTATTAATGACTCTTTATACAATGTAGAAAGGTTGGGCCAGGTTGAGGATCTGAATGCTAAATACCAGACGGAGAAGAAAGAACAGCAGATACTGCTGCAGCAAGTAGAAATAGGCCGAAGAAACTTTATGATAGCTGGTGTCACTATCTTGTTGTTTATGGGGGTATTGCTCGGGTATTCATACTACCGCAGGTACAAACTCCGGCAAGAAAAAATATTGCAGGAAGAAATACTGCACCAGCAGCAATTGGCTACACAGGCCGTGCTCGAAGCTGAAGAAAAAGAAAGAGAGCGTATAGCGCAAGACTTGCACGATGGAGTAGGACAAATGATGAGCGCCGTTAAGATCAATCTGTCTACGTTTAACAACCGGCTGCAATTTCAGGCGGCGGAAGACAGGGTAAAATTCGAAGGTGTTATTGAGCTGGTAGATGAATCGTGCAAGGAAGTAAGGGCTATTTCGCACAATATGATGCCTAACGCCCTGCTAAAGGCAGGGTTAGCCACAGCTGTACGGGAGTTTGTGAATAGGATAGACGAAAGCGTATTGGAGGTCAATTTATATACTGAGGGATTACAGGAAAGGATGCATTCCGATACGGAAACTATTTTATACAGGGTGATACAGGAGTGCGTAAATAATGTGATAAAGCACGCCGCTGCCACAAGATTGGATATTTCAATCATAAGAGATGCAGATGGCATCAGTGTAACTATTGAAGACAATGGCCGCGGATTTGAAACCACAAACGCCGGTGTCTTTGAAGGTATAGGATTGAAGAATATATACACCCGTATATCATACCTGAAGGGTCATATAGACTTCGATTCGAAACCCGGTAAAGGCACAGTTATAACTATCGGTATCCCATACAAATAAGGCCAGACGACTAGCCATGTATATCAGGACTCACTCCGTTATTTCAACACCATGCCAGAAGGCGACATGGTCTTTTATCTGCCTGGCGGCTTCCGAAGGCTCAGGATAGTACCAGGCGGCATCTTTATTTACGTCGTCATTTACAACAACATCGTAATAAGATGCAGTTCCTTTCCATACACACTGCGTGTGAGTATCACTGTTCCTGAAATATTCTCTATGAACCGAATCGGGTGGGAAATAGTGATTGCCTTCCACCACTTTGGTCTCATTACTTTCGGCAAGTACCTTGCCTTTCCACATTGCTTTCATATCTATTTCATTTCAAGTAAGTAATCGGCGTAGTAGTTTTTGCTGTCGGTAAATTTTTTCTTTATCCGCAACCCTGTCCCTTTTATTATTTGCTCAATGGCATCGTCATCAAACTTCCGGGATATCTCAGTATGTATGAATTCGCCTTTGTCAAAATGATAGGTTTTGCCGGTAGCTGTAATTGTAATATCCTGCTCTTCCATACTTTCAATATAACTTTCTGCCTGGCCGGCTTCTTCGTTGTACAGGGGGCTATGTCTGAATTTGTTGATGTCGAAATCGCCACCTAATTCCCTGTTAATACGTTGCAACAGGTTCATATTAAAGTCGCGGGTGATGCCTTGCTTATCGTTATATGCTTTCAGTATCACGTCCGGATCTTTTTTCAAGTCAACACCCAGCAGGAGTTTATCGCCGGGATGCATTTTTTCAGCCAGGCTGGCTACAAACCTGCCCGGCTCTGACATGTTACCAATGGTAGACCCAAGGAACAGGATAACCTTATGCGCCCCGGTGTCTTTTATTGTTTCCAGTACTTCGAAGTAGTCACCTTGCAAGGGCTTAGCATTTATGCCCGGCACTTCATCGACCAGCCTGTTGCAGAGTACCTGCAATACGTGTTCTGATATATCAACGGGGATGTAGGTAAATGTATAGGCACCCTGCATTTTTTTGAGCAGTTCAACGGTTTTAGTGCCGTCACCGGCACCGAGTTCTATGAGTTCGAGTTCCCTGCCATTGATGCCGAAACTCTGTACAATATCATTGGCCCTGGTCTTAAATACTTCCATCTCCGAATCGGTAAGGTAATATTCAGGCATGTGCATAATCTTTATAAACAGTTCATCCCCCCTGGCATCGTAAAAGTATTTTGAGTCCAGGTATTTGGGCGATGCGCTCAGCCCTTTGTCTACATCTTGTTTAAATTCTTCGTTCATCGTTTTACTAAGCGTATACCTGTATACTGCCATTGATACAGTGGGTGAAAAAAGTTCCTGTAGGTGGGTCTGCTATGTCCCGGTGCCGTGGCAACTGACGCCCCGCGCAATACCATCTGGTTGGCCATGAATTTTCCATTGTACTCGCCAACAGGCCCCGGTGCTATGTTGAATCCCGGATAGGGCAGATAGGCGCTGTTGGTCCACTCCCATCGCTGGCCCCATGGCAAATGCGGGCTGGCCACTTCCCATTCAAATTCGGTGGGCAGACGCATGCCTTTCCATGTAGCATAAGCATGGGCTTCGTAGAAGCTGATGTGCGTTAATATGGCTTCCGGGTCAATTTTTCTTAGGCCTGCCAGGGTGTAGTAGTGCCATTCATCGTCTATCAGTTGCCAATATAGGGGCGAACGAATGTCGTTTGCCTGCACCCATGCCCAGCCGTTGTCCAGCCAGTAGTTGAAGTTGGTGTAACCACCGTTGGCTATAAATTCCATATACTCTCCGTTGGTCACTAATGCCTTGTTGATATCAAATGATTGCAGGTAAACTTTATGCCTCCCTAGTTCATTGTCATAACAGAAATCTTCCCCGGTAAACCCGATTTCATACACCCCTTCATCAACATGTATAAACCCGCTATCTTTATTATGGTCTTCAACCAGGTTAAAGTCTTCCCTATAAACGGGATACAATGGATTCAGACTTAATGTATATTTCAGGTCGGTGACAAATAGTTCCTGGTGTTGCTGTTCATGATTGATGCCCAACACTACAAGTGAAAACAAGTCATCGTTCGCCTTCCCTGCCAGCAATTCATGCATGTGTTTGTCTACATGTGCACGGTAAGCAAATATTTCATCTATACCGGGGCGAGTCATAAACCCGCGATGGTCGCGGTTTGTCCTGTCGCCAATATTGTTGTAATAACTGTTAAATAGATAGTTGTAGCGGGGGTGGAATTCCTTATACCCTGCCAGGGACTTTTTCAGGATCATTTCTTCAAAAAACCAGGTGACATGTGCGATATGCCATCGTGCGGGGCTGACAAAAACAGCGGGTTGAGGGATGTAGTCTTCTGTTGTCAAAGGAGCACAAAGCTCTTCTGTACGCTGCCTGGTTTTTCTGTATTGCTCTGCCAAATTCATAGCACTCATCCTGTAAAATAACAGAAAAAGCGTTTGAATGTTCGGTAGCCTATGATTGCAGGTGTCTGTTACTTTGATAAGGAACATACATATACAGGTACAGGATGCGGGAGTAGCGCATCGTCCACGGCTGTATAAGTACGACAATGGTAGTACTGACAGCCATATAGTAGAACAGGCTGTTATCAAAATAGCTGATGCCAAATATTGGCCAGTACCAGAAGAAGTTCAGGAAGAAAATGACCACTGTTAACGCATAATTAATACCGGGGCCGTTGTTGGTTTCGTGCATCATCTTTTGCCCGCATACGGCACAATTGTCTACCAGCTTCTGGCTTTTACCAAGTGGAAATACACTCTTGTTAACAAACGCATCGCCTTTTCGGCAGTTGGGGCATTTCATTTGAATAATGCCGCCAATGAAAGATGCCGGCTTAGTATCGTGTGCGCACATAAGGCTGCAAATTTACCTTTATTCCGCCAAGAAGGCAATGAGTGCCGGCCAGTGGAAAGAATGTCAGGAATTCTGCTCAGGATTGCGATTGATGAAATACTGCTTTTCTCCTTCTATCAGCAGCACCCTTACACTACGCAGTCCGTTATCGTCATAATCCAGCAATGCCTGCACGGGTTCGTTATCGGCGGGTTTATATATATACTCAAGCCCGTCTATCAGCACGGTTTTTCCGGTAATAATTATGGAGCCTGAAGATTCTTCGTGAATTACGTGTTCCGACCCGTCGGACAGGAAAGAGATGTATTGCGTGCGGTTGTAAGCGTAGGTTTTACCCCCACGGCTGAGCATCCTATATAATATGATGGCCAGTATTGCGGCTATTCCCAGTAATATCGGACGCATTATTGATTCCACAAGAATATATTTAAGTATTTCCTGAAACGAAAAATACTAAATTCAAATTATAAACAGGTAATTCATAAAGATTTATTCATAAGAACAAACCGCCTGTCCGTGCAAAGTAAATGATTAAAGGACAATACTTGTTAGCGCAACTTTTCCACGTGATGTTTATAACCTGCAACAGTTGGATCAATAACCAAAAACTTCGCGGCCAAAAAGCTTAGTAAGTGAGTCTTCAATTCTTATGATGTCGCCATGGCTGGTTTTTACCTTCAAGACAACGTCGAACAGGTTGGTGTCAATTTCCCTTACATCAACATTATACCCACTTGCGTTCAGCGCTTTTTTCTTTTTATAAGCTTCGGCCTTTGAGTCGGTAGTGGCTATTACCATGTTACTCGTTATCATCTTTGCCTGTGTAGGGGTAGGCTCAGGGTTATTATTTTTCGGCTGTTCTGCCCGAGCGGGATTGACTACAGTGGTAGCAGGAGTTTGCGGTTGCGTAGCTGTAGCGGGCGCCATAGTTTCCACCGCCTCATCACCAACAGTCGCATTTATTACGGTATCCGTCGGTAATAATGTCTGTTGTTCTGGTTCAGATATTGTTTCTTCTTCTGCCGCTTCAGGTAAGGTGAGTGCAGGTTTGACCGCTCTTGGCTTCGGCGCCAGGAAACGTTCATAAGCATAGTATGCCCCACCAGCCATTACTATAAGTAGTAAAAGTACAAATATGATTCGTGCCCAGTTGAGCCTTTCAGGCTCTTCCTGCGGATGCATGTATTGCTGCATGTGCGGCGATGCAGGAGATTGCGCCTGCATTTGTTCTGCCATAGGAGAACCGACAGGTGTCGTAGGTATATATGGTTGGTGTGGTATAGGCGGACGCTCGTTCTGTTGCATGGAAACACCCCGCTGAGCTTTGATAGAGGGGGCTTTATATTGCAGGTGAGGGTCGGTAATGAAACTTATCCTGCCATCGGCTGAGCTAAACTTGCCCAAATGGGGCAACGTCACCATATTGCCGGCATCAAGGTTGTTCTTAGTTTCAGAGCTAAAATCGCGCAATGCGTTGGAAGCCTTGGTTATGCTGATTTGCTCGTTGGTGGCGATATAATTGGCTAATGATTCATCCACATTGCCACCCGGCACCATTATAATCTCGTGCGATGGCCCCTGCAGGTTTATGCCATCATATGTAGCAGGTTTTCTTGACAACTGCAATGTGCCCAGGCCGTGGACATAACATTGCTCGTTCTTCAATAAAAATAATCCTATATATTTTGCTACATCCATGTATTAAGAAAAACCCGCTATTCTGTTTGAGGGTGTAAAATAAATAAATAGGGTCAACATCGGAAAATTATCCGCCTTGATATTTAAAATTTCAACCTTGCGCCTGCAAATACGTTGAGGCCAAAGGCATCATAACCGTACCAGCGTTGGTATTTGCTATTCAGCAGGTTATTGGCCTGGATAAAAATATTCAGACGTTTTATAATTTCATACTCCGCACCGGCGCCAATGTCCAGTATCGAACTAAGCTTTAGCGAGCGGTTGCCGTTATCCAGTGCATATAGTTCGTCTATAAATGATATATATGCATTGATCGTTAATTTTCTGATGGGTTCCGCCAGTACATCACCTGTGAAATTTACTCCGGGCCTGTGCCATACTTCGGCGTACGATTTCTTATAGAAGTTCATCCATTGGCCGCTAAAGCCGATGGAAAATGTTTCAGCAATATGATATCGTATAGCAGCTTGCAATCCGATTGCATTTACTTTGCTGTCATATAGCAGCAGGAACTGCTTTTTATCTCCTGCGGTGTCATTGATAAAGATGGGCAGGTCATTATATTGCCACCAGCTCAACCTGCCATTGAAGGTAATGTGTTTGCCCAGGTTGCTTTTAATGCCGCCAAACACTTCTGTAGACTTTGTCTGCTGCACGTTGTACAGGTTAGACATGAAGGGATTAAGCGTAGCCAGTTGCCTGTAGCTGTTTTGCACCAGGCTGCCCTCCACGCCCGCAAAGAACATAAACTGCGTGCCTGGAAGCGTGAAGTTGATTTCAGCATCCGGTAAGAAGTAGGCGGTGCCATTGCCCCACGTAGGTGACATACCTGCATGCCCTGTAAAAATGCCCTTGCTGAAACGTATGCCCGGCTCCAGTTGAAAAATATTATTACTCTGGTTAGTAACACTATTTTTAAAACTTGTCAGAGTAATGCCAACATTGGCGTATAGCTGCAGGTTACTGTCAATTGTATAGGTAGTGGGTATGTCAATGCCGAAAGTAGTTTCAGAAGCATCCAACCTGTCGGAAAACAAACCTGCATTTATTCGCGGATGATAGCTGAACCTTCTGCCCTCATTCAGTTCATCTTTCATATCTACCGCCAGGTTGATATCGGTAAATGATTGCCTTACTGCACCTATGCCATAGGTGTATTTACTATGGTCGTAGCCATAATAGTGATACCTGTTGTTGTGTATGCCTAATTGTACGCCGAATGCTTTGCTGCCTTTGCGGTACATGCCCTGGGCGTCCACACCGGTCAGCGATACCTTCTGGTCGGCTATGCTACCACTTTGAGAAAGGTGTTTTAATTGAATTGCGGTTTCATAATTATCACCATTTAAGCCACCAATGCCTGCATCCATGTATATAGTAGATAAGTTGCCGCCTCCAAGCTTTACATAATTTTCATATTCCGGCTCTTGTGTACTCAATGTAAGTGCCAGCGGCCGTAGTGGCAGTGACCCATAAGAATAGAATAACGTTTGAGCGGGTACATAATGCTGTAGAACCGGTGTAGTAGTGTCAACGGGCGGTAACGATGGAACAGGGGTAGGGCGGGGGGTACGCTTTACTTCGGGCGTGTACGATTGGATAATTTCAATAGTAGCACCTTTTATTACAGTATCTTTTGCAGCGCCACGTTGTGCCCTGGCAGAAAGACCGCATAACAGCCCGAGTATTGATATGGCCAAAAACCTTCCCCTCATGCCTAATCTGATAGTTTTGTTTTTTTGTTTTCCAACTGCTTTACTTCTTTCAGTTTTTCTGAAGCTGTAGTCTTCAACTCCGGTATCTTGCTATTCTTAATAATACTCTGCAATGTTGCTTTTGCATTGAAATAGTCTTTTTGCTGCACCAGGATATCTGCCAACAACAAGAAGGATTTTACTACCCAATAGTCGTTGCCTGCTGATAATTGTATGGTATTGTTTGCCGCAGTCTCTGCTTCTTTCAGGTTGTCTTGCAGGTAGTGTATAAAGGCGATATTATACCTGGCCTCTGCTGCGGTTGCAGCTATTCCGGCGGTCTCCAATTGCTTGAATGTAGCCAGTGCTTCATTGTAGTTGGCTGCCATCAACAGCGAATTCGCTTTAATGAGCAGTGCATTTTCTTTGGTCTTGTTGTCAACACTGGTGATGGATAGCAATGTGTCTGCATAAGCCGAAGCGCTGTTTCCCTCTCTTAATTTATCGTTTGTCAGCATCAGGCCGTTATAAGCAGTCAGCAGGTTCTCCTCTGTCATGGCTATATTGCGCAGTTGGCTATAGTACTTTTTAGCTGTTTGCCAGTCTTCCATGTTGAATGCTATGGCCGCAGCCCGTCGGGCACTGTTCTCAGAGAAATTACTCCAGGGCGCAGACAGCACTTGTTCGTATTCATCCAGAGCAGCTTTGTATTCTTTTAGCTGGTAATGGCTTTCTGCTTTGTAATAATGCGCTTTGCCGGTAAATGCACCGTTAGGGTATTTCCCCAGGTACTCGCTCAACAGGTTTTTGGCTTTGCCCCAGTTACCGGCAGCGTACTGAGTTTCTGCCGTAGCATAATAGGTGGTATCCAGGTCGTTCCCTTCTGTACCGCTAATGTTATTGTCCTTCAGCATGCTGGCATAGTCACCGGCTTTGCCGGATTGTATATACAGGCTCTTGAGAGCGTCAAGGGCGGCATTGCGTTCTTCTGATGCCGGGTATTCTTCTACAATGCGCTTATATGATTCAATTGCTTTTTGTTCGTTACCACCTTGTTGATAGGCAAAACCTATTTTCATCCATGCCCTGGGGGCCATATTACGCACTTCATATGCTTCCGTCAGGGGTTTCATAGCTTGGATAGCGGCTGCGTATTTGTTCTCTTCTATATAAGTAAGTCCCAATTCATAGCGTGCATCATTCTCGTATTTTGACGCAGGTGTGCGCCCGATCAGTCCGGAGAGTATTTCTGCTTTAGCTTTATTATTGGCTGACAAACCGGATATTATGGCTTTTTGAAACCGGGCATAATCAGCATCCGGAGTGTTGGCTTCTATCACTTTGTCGTATAGAGATATGGCTTTGTTATAATCCTTTTGCATGAATACGGCATCAGCCTCCTGCAGCACTGTAGATGCAATAAATAAGGAGTCTGTGGTGTCGGCTGTATACCGTGCTTTACTGAAATAGTTTTGTGCGTCTTTAAAGTCCGACAGCTCCATGGCTGCATGCCCCATAGTGATGAGCGCGTTTCTTTGCGTGGCATCAGGGCTCAGCATTTCTACCCACTCCTTTCTGCCGGCACTTGTTATAAACTTGTTGCCGTGGTTGATTACTGCCTTAAAGTTACCCGCCCTGTAAGCCAGGTCGGCTTTCCAGAAATATGCAGCAGTCTTGTATGTAGGGTCATTACCCGCCAGGGACATATTCAGTAAACTGTCGGCAAATGAGAAATTGCCCAGTTGCATTTGCTGCATGGCATACCCGTAGGTTACCTTCTGGAATATCCTGTTGTAATTGTCGTCCCGCTTATTTACATCCTGCAATGCATCATACGCTTCTGCATAGTTGCTGGTGCGTATCAGCAGGTCAGACAACATGGTCTTTGCTTCATCGGCGTGGACCGAGTTGGGGAAATCAGCCAGCAGCAAATTGACATAATATATCGCATCGCTGTTATAGCCCATTTCGTAAGAGAGTTTGGCCGCAATCAACATGGATGCCTCTTTCTGCCCCGGATTATATGGCATGTCCGCACAAATGCTGAACGCATTACGTGCACTTTTTTTGTCTCCGGTTTTCAGGTAACAGTCTCCAAGTAAGTAGGTGGAGCTTTGCCCCAGTGAGTCTCTTGTTTCGCTCAATTGCTGAAGATAGTCAATGGCATATTCCCACTCCTGCAACTGGTAATAGCAATACGCCATTTCGTACAGGTCTTCCTTTCTTATGCGTTCTGTGTTGTCGTAATAATATTCGAAGTATGGTAATGCTTCTTTATAATTCTTATCTTCAAAATATACCTGTGCTGCCAGCAGGTGTAGTTCATTATGATAAAAGGTTTTTTCTGTACGTTTGATCAGCCTCAGCGCGTCTTGTAAAGCCTTCTGTTTGTTCCCGGTAAAGTAATGGATCTCTGCCACGTAGTAGGGTACTATACTGCTGTACTCCTTTTTGTCTTCTATACGGTTAAAGCTGTTAAGGGCGTCCTTGTAGTTACTTTTATTATAGGCCAGCAATCCATAGTAATAATTGCCTGCATCATAGTATTTGCCCCCTAACTCCCTTACGGATGCCAATAGCGGTTCTGCCTGGTTGAATTGGCTGTTATTAAAATAACAATACGCCAGTTCGAATTTTGCATTAATTACTTCTTCATTATTGAGGTTGGCCACTCCGGCCAGCTCATAATATTTTATCGCATCTGCAAAGCGGTTGTTTCTGAAATAGTTTTGAGCTAGGGCAAATGCTGCCCGTTGCTTGTAAGCTGGATTCGCCGTCTGCCCTATATAGTTGATTGCGCTACGTTCTGCATCCACGTCTTCCAGGTTCAGTAGCGAAATGGTACGAATATAACCGGCCTTGTCAGTTTCGCTGTGAGACAATGGCAGAGTGGCGGAGCGGGGTTGTTGCAAGAACAGGTCGACTGCCAGTGCGGCGTTTCGATACTGCTTTTGCGACAACAGTTCCTCTGCGGTTTTCAGTTGTTTATTGCCAGGTAAATGGGGTGTATGCAGTTGCGCATTGGCCCGGCTACTGAATAATAACAGGCAAGTACAAGCGGCAACAAAACAATGGGCAATCTTTTTATCCTTGTAAAATGTCATTCAACTATTTAATAGTTAAAAGTTCCACGTAGCATTCAAGCTCGGAAACAAAGGTAGCTGAAAAACACGTGTATTATCCAGGCGTTCTATGTAAAATATATTGTTCCTGTCGTAAACATTTGTTAAACTCAAAGTCGTTTCAAAGTTGGAATATTTACTCAGTTCAAAACGTTTGCGCACAGAGAGGTCTAACCTGTGATAGTAAGACAGTCGGCCACCATTTATATCATTAGCATACATTATACCTATCTGCCCGTTTTGCTGCAGGTAGTTGGTAGCTATGCCGTTTTGCTGCAGGTTGTTATCCTCGTAGAAACCCTGTGTTTGTGTAAAGGGAAAAGGCGAACCCATGTTGAAACGCGCTGATATTTCCCAATCTCTTTTCTTGCCTGCGGTGTAAGAACCCAGCAGGTTGATGTTCCAGCGCCTGTCGAACGGCGGAGGGTAAGTAGCTACTTCTGTTGCGCCTACCAGGCTGGTTTCCCCGGTTACAGGATTGCGTACAGTGGTCACTTTATTTCCGTCAAGTACCAGGGTTTTATATTTAACCTGCTGGTAAGATACCACGCCCCATAAGTAGATACGCTTCATATTGTATCTCGCAGAAAGGTCGATACCATAAGCCTGGCCGGTACCGGAAGTAAAGTCAGGATCCTGTACATTTACTTTTATGCGG
This sequence comes from Flavipsychrobacter sp., assembly GCA_036568285.1. Lineage (GTDB taxonomy): Bacteria > Bacteroidota > Bacteroidia > Chitinophagales > Chitinophagaceae > UBA5543. The sequence goes on from DATCSV010000412.1 coordinate 12,040, forward strand.
CTTAGCTCTATGTTTTGGTAAAAGTTTTTATACCATGGTTCCAGGTTGAATTCCACGTTTTTAACGTCTACCTCTATGCCAAACAGTGCATGATAGGCACGCTGCAGGTTCGATTTCACCCTTTCGTTATCTGTATTGGGTATTGCCTGATCGGGGCTGAGTACAAAGCCGTTGAAGAAGTTGACAATGTCGCGGTCGCTCTTGGTACTCAGTATATTTTGCGAATACAGGCCGCCCGCAGCCTTGAAGCGTACGGTTGATGTCGCATTGTACTTAAGGCCTATGCGAGGTTCAGGCGTAAAAACATCCAGCGAAGAATAATACTGCATACGGAAGCCTGGTTCGATAATGAGTTTTTCGCCAAAGTTTTTGCGATATACAGCAAAGAGAGAGCCCAACGTGTTCCTGCGGTCTAATGTGGTATTCACGCCCAGGGTATTAGCATAATCCAGTTGTGTATGCAGGCCGCTTACTTCAAAGCCATATTTCAACTGGCTGTAGCCCTTAAAGAAATAAGTGAAGTCAATACCACCTTCAAATCCTTCAATTGAACTGGAGCGCTCTCTGAACGTAGCTTCATTTGCACTGATGTTGTATTTGGAATAGGCGAACCTACCGTTGATAAGTGCAGAGCTACTACCCGGAGTAATAACAAATGTAGCACCGCCACCTGTGGCCTGCCAGTTAAAATCGGCATTCACCATCTTTGTATTCGGGTTAACACTTTGAGCCTTATCGTCAAAGTTGAAGCCAAAAAGGTTCAGTTTACTACCATTGTCCGCGTTGATGGTTACTTTACCGTAAACATCGGTAAAGCTATAAGGCAAGCCAGATTTGAAAGGCTCTCCAAAGCCGCCGTATATAGATTTCGAAGTTTTGTCCAGGTAGCTGTGTTTCACAGACAAAAGATACGTCATAGATGCGCCACCTTCTTTTTTTGCTTTTGCTATAGGGCCTTCTACCATTGCCCTGGCCATGATCGGTGACAATGATAGTTTTCCTGAATGACGGTTTTTATTGCCGTCTTTTGTAGTTATGTCAACTATCGCTGATGTACGGTTGCCGTATTGTGCATTAAAACCTGCTGTCTGTATTTCCACGTTGCGTATAGCGTCTGTTTCAAAAACAGAATACAAACCTATTGAGTGGAAGGGGTTATATATGGTGATGCCATCCAGCAAAATGCCTGTTTGCGTAGGTGAACCACCACGAATATATAATTGTCCGCCCTGGTCGCCCGTGAATATCACACCGGGTACCACCTGCAGATACTGCGCTATATCAGGCTCGCCGCCTGTACTGGGCAGCATTTTCATCTCGCGTGGGGTTACAGTTATTGTACCTGCGTTGATCTGGGTCACCTTCTCCGTTCTGCGGGCAGTTATTTCTACACCCTCCAGTTCGGTCTCTATTTGTGACAGAAATAATTTTTTCGTAATAATGCTTCCCTTCCTAACGGTAACCGACGATTTGAATGTATCATAGCCAATGAGCGTAGTGAGTAGTGTATAAGTACCTTCGGGTATCTGGGAAATGGTGAAATAACCATCCACATCGGTTTGGGCTCCCATCTTGGTACCCTGCAGCAGTACGTTAGTGAATATCATGGGCTCGCCGGTAGCTTTGTCATACACAAAACCCTTAATAGTTCCCCCACTCGATTGAGCAGATACAGAAGCAGTAAATAAGGTTATGGCCAGGGCCAATGTGGCGAAATTCTTGAAAAAGGTAGTTACGTTGCTCATTGGTAATTTAAAATATCGGCGAAAAGTACAGCTTTTATCTCTTAACAGGAAAGCAGCAAAGATATGAATTACACTATTGTGGCAAAAAAATACATATGGCAAACCATGCTAATTGGTGTAAGAGTAGTTGCTTTTATATTATTTTACAGCAATGAAAATCTTCAGTGCATCGCAAATCAGGGCCTGTGATACCTATACAATACATGCATCAAAGATCAGTTCTTACGAGTTGATGGAAAGGGCTGCGCTTAAATGTGTGGAGTGGATAAATGAAAACCTGCCACCTGACTCGGTATTTATCGTATTGTGCGGTTCTGGAAATAACGGCGGCGACGGGTTGGCGATAACACGCATGCTGCACAGGCAGGGCTATAGTGCTAAAGCTTTCCTGCTGAGGCTGAGCGATGAACTGACCGAAGATTGTCGCAAGAACTTTGAAAGACTGAACAGTATAGAAAAAGGACTGGTAGAAATACTGCCACAAGATAGCCTGATAGCTGATGTGCCGGAACATGTAATAATTATTGATGCGTTGCTGGGCACAGGGCTCAACCGTCCTGCCGAGGGCTGGGTGGCTGATTTTATAAGTCATATAAATGAGTTGCCTAACAGAGTAGTAGCCATAGACATACCCAGCGGTATGCCGGCCGATAGTATTCCCGGCGCAGGGGCGCATATTGTCAACGCTGCACATACCCTCAGCTTCCAATTTCACAAACGGTCTTTCCTGCACCCTGAAACCGGTGCATATACAGGCCGGGTACATATACTTGATATCGGGCTGTCTTCCACTTTCATTACGTCCACCCACACCAGTTATTATATTACAGATGAGGTGACTATCAAGAGCTTGCTCCGGCCGAGAGCGGCATTTTCTCATAAGGGTGATTTTGGATTGGCTTATATAGTTGCCGGCAGCAAAAGCATGATTGGCGCAGCGGCGTTAGCCGCAAAAGCTGCATTACGTACAGGGGGGGGCAAGGTGAAAGTACTGGTGCCCGAATGTGGGTATGCAATTATGCAGGTGTCTGTGCCGGAAGCTATGTGTTATGTAAGCGGTGAAACCTGCATCAGCCGTATTAAAGACTGGCAGGGTTCTGTAGTTGGAATAGGCCCAGGGTTGGGCACCAACGAAGCAACGGTAAGGGCTGTCGCAGATTTCATCGCTGCATGTAAAGACCCCGTCGTGGTGGATGCAGATGCGCTGAACATCCTGGCGCTGGAACCTGACTTGTTGCACAAACTGCCTGCTGACAGCATCCTGACACCTCACCCCAAAGAATTTGAGCGGTTATTCGGTGCCGCTAAAGACAGCATGCAAATAGTAGAACTGGCCCGCACCCAAAGCATGAAGTACAATATCTACATTGTGCTGAAGGGCCACCGTACCGTAGTGGTGACCCCGGAAGGGGAGTGCTGGTACAATATGACCGGTAATGCCGGCATGGCTACGGGTGGAAGCGGAGATGTGCTTACTGGCATCATAACAGCGCTGATGGCGCAGGGATATGCTTCTTTCGATGCTGCCCGGCTGGGGGTATACCTGCACGGTCTTGCCGGCGACTATGCCGCAGCCAAATGGTCGGAGTACTCCATGACAGCCGGAGATATAACGGAGAATTTAGGCAACGCCTTCCGGCACATCAGTGAATAACTACTAAAGAAATTCGTAGCCGATATCTTTCCGGTAGTACTTACCCTCGTACTGTATATGTTCAGCGTTTTTGTACGACTTGGCTAAAGCATTTTGTATGTCGCTGCCTAAAGATGTTACGGCAAGTACCCGTCCCCCATTGGTTACTATTTGTCCATCTTTATTGACAGTGCCTGCGTGTAGGAGCATGCTATCCTTCACAAGGTCAAATCCGCTCATTACCTTGCCTTTTGCATAACTTTCAGGGTATCCTTCTGAAACCAGCATTACTGTGCAGGCGGCTTGTTGTTTAAATTGTGCTTTCGCTTCGTTCAGCCTGCCCTCGTGCATCAATACAGTCAGTTCTACCAGGTCATTTTCCAGCCTTGGAATAACTACTTCTGTTTCCGGGTCGCCCATGCGGCAGTTATATTCTATTACATAAGGGTCGCCATTCACTTTTATCAGTCCGAAGAATATAAAACCCTGGTAAGTCAGATTTTCTTCTTTTAAGCCTTTTACGGTTGGGTCGATGATTCGCTCGGTGATTTTTTGCATAAAAGCGTC
>DATCSV010000413.1:0-3262 GCA_036568285.1 Flavipsychrobacter sp.
ATAGCACGCTCACGCTCGGTAGCGGTGGTGCTGCCGTCGAAGTACACATAAGGTATCTTCTTTTTTTCCAGCTCCTGCCTGATGAGGCCGAGCATACCTAGGAACTGTGAGAATATCAGCACCTTGTGGTTGCCAGTGTTCTCCATTATCTCGCGTGAGAGTTCTTCCAGCTTCACCGAGTGGTTCTCATGGCTTTCATCGTCTTTGAGTATAGCCGGCGAGTCGCATATCTGGCGCAGCTTGGTAAGGCCCTGCAATATATGCATCTGCGCCTTTTGCATGCCCTGCTGTTCTATCATGCCCAGTATCTGCGACTGGTACATGTTGCGATACTGCTCGTATATCCTGCGCTGCTCCGTGCCCATCTCGCACACCAGCAATGTTTCTGTTTTTTCGGGCAGGTCTTTTGCCACCTGCTCTTTGGTGCGGCGCAGCAGGAAGGGGTAAGTCAGTTTCCTCAACTGGTCTACTATTTCCTTCTCCTGGAACTTATCTATCGGCGTAGCAAACTCGTTCATAAAGAACTCCCTGCTGCCGAGTATGCCGGGATTCAGGAAGTTCATCTGCGCAAACAGGTCGAAAGTATTGTTCTGCACCGGCGTACCGCTCAGTGCCAGCCTGTTCTTGGTATTCAGCAGTAGCGATGCCTTGGCCACCTGCGACTGCGGGTTCTTGATGGATTGCGATTCATCGAGCAGGGCATAATCAAATACTATGTCCTTCAGCATTTTGATATCGCTGCGCATGGTACCATAGGTAGTGATGATCACATCATATGCAGCAAAGTCAGCCGGTGAGGAGGTGCGTTTAGGCCCGTGATGTATCGTATAAGTAAGCACAGGTGCAAACTTCTTTATTTCGTTCTCCCAGTTGTATATCAGCGTTGTAGGACATACTACCAGGAACTTCGCTTCGGGGTTAGCCTTTTTATAGTGCAGGAAGAATGCCAGTGCCTGCACAGTTTTACCCAGACCCATGTCATCGGCCAGTATACCGCCCCAGCCTGCTTCGTTGAGGAATACCAACCACTGGAAACCAGCCAACTGGTAGGGACGCAGATCGGCTTTCAGGTCAGCGGGCGGGCGCAGTTCGGTGAAGTCATTACCTATAATGTGTGACAACTTCTCCTTCTTCCGCTCCAGCTCTTCTACCATGGCGTCTTCATCCAGGTCTTCCAGCATTTCATCCAATACGCTGAAGTGGAATTTCTTCAGCCTGAGTTTGCCGCCGCGCTCTTCGCCCATTTTTATCAGCAGGGCATATTTCTTCAGCCACTCTTCGGGCAGCAGGCCTATAGAGCCATCATTCAGCTTAATGAAGTTCTGCTTTTGACTGATGGCATTCTTTACATCGGTAATGCCTACAGACTGGTCGCCGAATACTAACTCAACGGAGGTATCAAACCAATCTATGCCGCTACCTACTGTAATGCGTGTTTTGGGTTTGTTGACATTTACGCGCAGGTTCTTTAACTGCTCCATGCCAATCATTTCCACATTCCATTCCTTCATCTCTTCCACAAAACGGAAGAACCAGTTCTGCGCCAGTACCGATGTGGCAGGTATGTACATGAAATGTTCCCGCAGGTTTTGCTGCATATCGCTATGCAGAGTGCGCAGCATTTGTATATACTCATCTTCGGCCTCCTCGTTGCGTCGGATGATCTTCACTACGCCATCTTTGGGTTCTATCACGTCGCCAAAGAAGCCCCATTCGGTTTCTATATCACCATACACAAATACAGGTTTCAATACCAGCATCTGCTCACGCTCGCGCAGGTACAACCTGTACGATGGTTTTATCTTTTCTATTCTCTCCGTTACCGCATCGTCAAACACTACATGCACCTGGCGGCTCCATTGCATCACTTTATCGCGCAAAAAGGCGGGCCATTCTTCCTGGCTTACCTGTATGGTGCCGTCGGGCAGGAATTCATCCAGCAGTTTTACCTCTGCAATGTTGCTAAGGGCATATATTTTGAAATCGTGTTCTACCAGTGCATTGTTCAGCACTTTCACTTCACCGTAAGGCAGATAAGTCTCATCTATATTCCACGACAGTTCGACAGTGTAGCCATCTTCCTGTTTCATTACGCTCAACTGCGGATGAACCTTCCGCCCGGTGAACTCAATAGCTTCGATGGATTTAGATGATATATTCTTGCTGTCGCGGTTGATAAAACACAGCGGGTGTGCCGCATACCTGTCCAGCAGGCGCTGGTACTTAGGCAGCAGGTATTCCCACACTTCCTTTTTTACGTCTTCTGCCGGTACGTCTTTCAACACCTCGTGGTAGTCGTCGTACAAGTCGCCGAAGGGTAGATTCTTCTTTATGTATTTCATCACCTCCACCGGGTGAAACTTTCTCGTTACCGGTATCAGTTCACGTTCATCGTGGCGGTATTTATGGGCATTTACGTATTGCTGTAGCTCCAGCACCTCTATACCGTTAATGAAACCTTTCTCCTCTTCCTCTCCCGTTATACCACTTACCAATGCCACATTTACAAACGGGTACCACTCCACACCGGTATCCAGTACGATGCCCAACCGTGCCTGCTCCTGCTTTTGCACGGGCATGGTTTCCGTCACAATTTCCTCCCGTAATTCCCGGGCGGGCGTGGCCGCGGGCGCAGCTACCTTTTTTATCGTCGGGTCCAGCACACGCAGGAAGGGCTTATTGTTTTCGTAGGTAAACTCAAATTTGCCGGTCAGATCGTCGTCCAGGCTATAGCCATACAAGCTGAGGAGCTTGTTCTTCTGCACATCCCAATCCTGCAGACCCTGGAAGTACTGGTGGCCATAGGCGCGCAGTATCTGCAGGAATACAGTTGTTTTGTGCAGGCAAAGCGGGTACGTCTTTTCATCACAGCCGCAGGACGTGTCGAAATACCGCTCTTCATTCCTGCGTATAATGACCTTATATGTCAGATCCCCATCGGGCACTTCGGCCTCTACCGTATCATTCTTTTTTGATGTGATGATGGCGGTGGTCTTAGCAGCCATCTGCTGGGCCTGCTCCATTATCTCTGCCGAGGTAAACACGCGTATCATCTGCATATTGACCTGCCGCATACGTATAGCCGTGTGCTTCTGGTCGTAAGAGATGTCGGTGTTCTCAAAGAAACCGCTTTGCAACAAGTCGTTGAGCTGGAACAATGCAGCCACCTCGTGCCTGCATATCTCACCCAGGTTGTACGGGCACTGGCACCTGACCGACAGGTGTTCAGTATCCATGTATTTATTTATAGTGACCGTATAAT
>DATCSV010000414.1:0-5350 GCA_036568285.1 Flavipsychrobacter sp.
AAAAAGAAGTTGAGCCAGTTGCGCCTGCGACATATTTTTTTCTTTTCGCGCTTTAGCTATTTTTCCACCAATCATTTTGGTATCCATACGTACTATCTTTTTGAAGTTTTTCAATATTGCAAAGTTATTCCTGTTCATTGCTGCAATCAGTTCTAACACGAACCTTATTAGTGGTAACCGCACTACATATCGTTGCTATTTAACAACCGGTAGTTGTATTTGCAGGACTTAGAGCCGTAGCCGGCATATCGACAGCCTTTCCCCAGGTAAAACATTCACCACCAAATATTTTCATCGCTCTGCTAATTTATTATGTATAGCTTCGTATGTAGCTTTTAAACCTTTGTTTGGTTTTTAGCATTATTGGAGCGGCATCTGCCTCAGCTAATCAGTTCTAACACACAGATATATGGATAAAAACGGTCCGATAATAGTAATAGAGGACGATAGGGATGACCAGGAACTCCTGGTTGAGATTTTCAGAGAATTGAACTATACTAACGAGGTCACTTATTTTTCAGATAGTGACAAGGCGCTTGAATACCTGAACAGGAGCGAGGTGCAACCCTTTCTTATCCTGTCTGATATCAATATGCCCAGAATGAATGGCTTTGAACTCAGGAATAAGATATTTACCAATGAGCAACTAAAGCTTAAATGCATCCCGTATCTTTTTTTCACCACCGGAGGCGACAAGAAAGCTGTTACTGATGCCTATTCCATGTCAGTACAGGGGTTTTTCATTAAACCTCAATCGATGGAAAAGCTGAAAAGCACCATCAGGAAGATAGTGGAGTACTGGAAAGAATGTATTGCTCCTAATCAGTACGATTGACCGGGAGATTCGTAAAAACAGCTCACTTCAGACACTTCACAATATTCTCCCAAAGCACATCGGCGGCTTTCTCCCAGGTGAATTTTTTAACCTGTGCAGGAGCTGCGGCTATTAGTTTGGCGCGGAGGGCTTCGTCTTTGTACAGTTGCTCCATCTTGGCGGCTATGTCTGCCACATTATTGGGGTCCACCAGCAAGCCGGCATCGCCCGCTACCTCCGGCATAGATGATGTATGGCTGACGATGGCAGGTACATCGCACTTCAGTGCTTCGAGTATGGGTATGCCAAAGCCTTCGAAGAAAGAGGGGTACACCATAGCATAAGCGCCGCCGGTTACCTGGCTCAGCTCATCCACGTCCATATAGCCTACCCATTTCACATCGTCTTTGTAGGGCATATTTTCTTTCATTTCCAGCACTTCGTCATACTTCCATGCCAGGCGGCCTACTATCACCAGCTTCATATCGCTACGCTGCATTTTCTTAAAGGCCACGAATGCCTTCAGCAGGTTCACGATATTCTTGCGGGGGTGCAGCGCACCGGCAAATACAAAGTATTCGCAGCCATCGGCATACTTCTTTTTCACAGCCTCCTTATCGTCCCACCGCAGCGGGTGATAGGCATCGTGTGCGCCGTTGCAGGCTACATCTATTTTATCAGCGTCTACGCCGTAGTGGCTGATGATGTCCTGTTTGGAATATTCTGACACCGTAACTATACGCTTGGCCTTGTTGGCAAAGCGCGGCTGGAAATATTTCCAGTAGTGCTTGTGGCTGAGTTTGAAATGCTTCGGGTAATGCTCAAAAGCCAGGTCGTGAATAACGAGGCAGGTGGGCACTGACGTGCGTAGCGAGCAATATCCGTCGGGCGAGAGGAACACATCTATCTTATACTTCCTCAGCACATAGGGCAGTGTCCAGTCGAACCAAAGGGTGAATAATATAGGGTGCCTCGCCTGCGGGGGTACTACTACAGGTGTTACGTTGGTCGAGAATACAAAGGACTCATCGTAGGGCCGGTCGAAAAAAAAGAAAAAGTCATGTTCAGGGTGCTGGTGTACCATCCTTTCCAATGTCTGGTAGGTAAACCATCCGATTCCCTCCAGTTTCCCTTTCAATAAAAGCCTGGTATTTACACCTATACGCATAGTAATGGCGACAAAAATATAATTTTACCCCTTATACCCAATCAATCATAACCGGATGCGCCGTTTTTTTGTAAAAAATCTCTTGTTTGTCATAGCCGTCAACCTGCTGGTGAAGCCACTGTGGGTGCTGCTGGTAGACAGGACGGTGCAGAACAGGGTGGGCCACGCCGGCTACGGCACCTACCAGGCCTTGATGAACCTGGGGCTGATATTCAATATTGTCCTCGATTTCGGCCTTACATATTACAATACACATATTATATCGGGTGCGCCGGGTAAGCTACGCAGTTTATTTCCGGCTATGCTGTCGGCCAGGCTGGTGCTGGTGGTTGCCTATGCGGTTATAGTGCTGGTGGCAGGTTGGGCTATCGGTTTCAGCTCAGGGGAGATGCTGCTGCTGGGGGGCATCATTGTTATTCAATCGCTCAACTCGCTCATGCTCTTCCTGCGCAGCAATGTATCGGCCTTGCACAAGTTCCGGCTCGATGCCCTGCTGTCTGTCACCGACCGGCTGCTGATGATAGCCCTGTGCAGTGTATTGCTGTTCTGGCCGGATATGCCTGAGTTCAGGATAGAATGGTTCGTACTGGCGCAGATAGCCAGCTATGCCGTGGCTATAGTGCTGGCATTGTACATTATCAGGCGCATGGCTTCGGTTTCTTTCGCCCCTTCGCTGAATATACCCGAAGTGTGGGCCATCATCAGGAAGAGCATCCCATACGCCACGCTGGTGTTCCTGATGGCGGTGCATATGCGCGCCGATACCATACTGATAGAGCGCATAGGCGGGCCCGACAGTAAAAACTACGCCGGTATATACGCTGCTGCCTACCGATTGCTGGATGTAGGCAATATGTTCGGTATTATGTTTTCGGGTATGCTGCTGCCCATGTTTGGCAGGTTGCTGTCGCAGAAGCACGATATACAGCCTATCGTGCGCTTGTCGGTAAATATATTGCTGCCCGTCGCTTTTATAGCCGCCGGCGCAGCTGTATTCTTCGGCAAAGACATCATGCAGTGGCTGTACACCGATATGGACCAGTACAGCGGCCGTGTCTTTGCCTGGCTGATGGCCTGTTTCCCGGCGTATTGCATTATGTACATCTACTCCACCTTGCTCACTGCCAACGGCGACCTCATCTTGTTGAACAAAGTAGCCATTGTAGGAGTAATCATCAACCTCTCGCTCAACTTTTGGCTGATACCCGAGCAACAGGCGCTGGGAGCAGCCAAAGTGGCCTTTATCACGCAAACCACCCTTGCGCTCCTGTATATGTTTTTCTCCGGCAGGAAACTACCACTGGATAAAGGAATAAAACTGGTAGTAGCACATATGGGCTACGTACTGTTGTTGGGTGCTGTGGGTTATGCCTGTACACAGTTACAGATCAACTGGCTGTATGCCATGCTGCTATACGCGCTGTGCGGACTGGTGCTGATATTCCTGTTCAGGTTTGTATCCGTTGCATCGGTAAAGGCGCTGATGGCGAAGTAGAGGGATCTACTTTTCCCTTGTTTTCCTCAGCTCCATCGTTTCGTTTTTGGGCAGTACTTCCGATTCTTTTTTTATGATGAATACCGCGCTGCCTTTCAGTTTTATTTTGCCCCCTGCCTGCATGGCATACACCTTGGTAAACTCCGCGCCGAAGTACAATATGATAGCTGTATAATATACCCACGACAGGATAATGATAATAGATGCAGCCGCACCGTAGGTATTGTCCATTTCCGACGAGGATATATACAGCGATATCAGGTACTTGCCCAGCATGAATAACAGACCTGTAAAAAACGCCCCGCGCATAGCATCTTTCCACCGGATGACGGCATCGGGCAGAAACTTGTATATGGAGGCGAACAACAGCGTAATAATCACAAACGTAAACAACAGGTTAAATATTTGTATGAGTACCACCAGTTCGTCCTGCAAAGTGCGGAACAAGCTTTTGGACAATATATCGGTAAGCGAACTGACGAATAATGATACTATAAGCAGGAAGGCAATGCCCAGCACCAACGAGAAGGACAAAAGCCGGTTTTGAAGGTATTTCAACCAACCCCGCTGCGGTTTCGCTTTTATAGACCATATATAGTTGATGGAATCCTGTATATCAGCAAATACGGTAGTGGCACCGAATATCAATATGACTATACCAATGATGCTGAATGTCTTTGCGTTTTGGTCCCGCAGTTGCTGAATGATAGTAAACAACTGGTCGGCACTGGATTTTCCTACCAGTTCCTCCATCTGCCAGTACACACTCCACATCACGTCATTTGTTTCAAAGAAAAACCCCGTAACCGAGATAACCACCAGCAGCAGCGGCCCCAGAGAGAAGGCTGTGTAGTATGCCAGCGAGGCGCTCAGTTTCATTACATTGTCGTCGGAAAACTCCTGGAAAGCTTCCTTCAGCATCTGCCAGTATAGTTTCAGTTTTTTCATAGGCTGCTAATAACCTGTGTAACAACGAAATGGCTGCCGTGGTTGCTGAAAACAAAAAGGTGCCGCTATTATAGCGGCACCTTCTGTTGGTCTACGCAGGACTTGCTCTAGTCCTGTGTAGCCAATCCACCGTCATTCGGCACCTTGGTAGGGCCAAAATCCAGGTAATTAATATTACGTTGCCTGTTGGCAGCTACACCGTCGTTAGATTCTACATCCTTACCCTCATATACATCGCCGGGCATATCAAAACCGGCCACCAGGCGGGTGTTTCCCTTAGCACTTACTACAGCTACGGGCACTGTTTCTTTTTTCTGATGCTTCAGGCATACCACAGTGTTATCACACACCTTGGGGGTTTTGTCATACTGTCCGGTACGGGTATTATACTGCAATACCGCGGTACACTCCGGCTCCAGTTTGGCATGCCCGTCATTCGGCATTTCATATTTTACGGTCAGGTCTTCGTTTCCCTTGTTACTCTTGTTCAGGTACACCACCGTTGTTTTACATTCAGGCTCTATATAGCCTTGCTCCTTATCAGGTATACTCTTGCCGCTTGATAACCGCTTTGCGCTTTGCATAGCGTCCTCTTTATCACATACTACATAGTCTCCACCCTTTTTACATACGGGGTAATTAATATCGTACCTACTCTGTTGAGCGTTGGCGGCGGGCAGCGTAAATGCTAAACCCAGCGCCAGCATTACTATCTTCGTTTTCATAACTTATCAATTTTAGATGTTCACAATCCGGTGAAAAGAATATTCTCTCACCTTTTATCAAGAACTCACTTATACAACAAGCCGTGACACCATAAGTTTAAAATGCTATGTTAAAGCGTTATTTGGCGAAGTCTTCCCTCACCCTGTCTTTCTGGTAGCCCGGCGCATTGGCATTCTCGTCCTGGTTTTTATGCCTTTCC
>DATCSV010000415.1:0-9846 GCA_036568285.1 Flavipsychrobacter sp.
TACTAAGTAATTGAGCTTGCTGCTGACACCGCCTAGTATGGAGCCGCCCTTATCTTCTACCATCTGCTCGGCCTCGCTACGCTTGAACTGTGTGAGTGTACCTGTAAAAAGAAATGTTTTACCCGAAAGCTCACCGCCCGATTGCTTATGTCCTGAATGTTTGTTGACGAGATTGACCCCTGCTTTTTCCAGCTCGTCCAGCATATGCCTGTTTTCAGGATTGTGGAAGAAAGCCGCAACAGAAGAGGCTACCTTTGGCCCCACATCTTCCAGCGATATAAGTTTTGCCTCATCCCAGTCGTACAGGTCTTTGATATGTGTTACAGCGTTAGCCAGAGTTTTGGCTGTAGTTTCTCCTACATAACGTATGCCCAACCCGAATATCACACGGTTCAATGTCTGTTGCTTTGAGTTCTCCACCGCAGTCTTCAGGTTGTTGACGGACTTTTCTTTGAAACCTTCCAGCTTTAGTACTTCACTCCAGTCTATGTTATAAATACCGGGGATATCCTTTAAAAGCCCCAACTCGTAAAACTTACTGATGTTCGACTCCCCCAGGTTGCGTATATCCATAGCATCTTTGCTGGCAAAGTGTATGATACGCTCTACTACCTGTGCCGGGCAGTTGATATTGACACAACGCCATACCGCCTCGCCTTCAGGCTTTTCCAGTTCGCCACTGCACACGGGGCACTGTGTGGGAAATTCTATTTTCTGTTCATTACCCGTACGTAGCTCCGTCATGGGTTTTACGATATAGGGTATCACATCGCCTGCACGCTCTACCAATACGGTGTCCCCTATATGCAGGTCTTTTTCACGCACCACATCTTCATTGAACAGGGATATGGATGTGACAGTAACACCACCTATTGGCACAGGTTCTATTTTAGCAACCGGTGTAATAGAGCCCGTCCGCCCCACCTGGAATTCTACACGCAGCAACTTGCTGGTAGCCTGGCGTGCTTTAAATTTGTATGCAACCGCCCAACGGGGATGATGCGATGTCATGCCCATCTTATCCTGCATCTCAAAGCTGTTCACCTTTACCACCAATCCATCTACTTCAAAAGGCAGATCATCGCGGCCTGATTCGAAATCATCGCAGAATTGTATGACCTCATCAATTGTGGAGAATACTTTCATCTCTTTGACGGGTGTAGGAAAACCTAATTGATACAGCCATTCCAGCGAACCGTAATGCGAATGGAGTGCTTGCGGCTTTTCGCCTGTTAGGGTATAGTCGCTGATGTGGTATACAATGGCGCTGAGTTTGCGTTTACTTACTTCCTTAGGGTCGAGTATACGAAGGGTGCCTGATGCCGCATTGCGGGGATTGGCCAGCGGTGCTAATCCTTCTGCTGCACGTTGTTCGTTATATGCTGCAAATACCTTTTTGTGTATTACTACTTCGCCGCGTATCTCTATCTGGGTGATATCTTCTTTGTCAAAACGGGCAGACAGCGGCAGTGAACGAATCATTTTTGCATTGGTGGTTATTTCTTCGCCCATGATGCCATCGCCACGAGTGGCGGCACGTACCAGCTTACCGTTTTCGTATATCAATGAAATGCTGGCGCCGTCATATTTAGGCTCTACGCAGTACTCTATTTCATCTGTACCGGCATAGTCTTTGCACCGCTTGTCCCAGTCGCGCAGGTCTTCTGCATTGTAGGTATTATCCAGGCTGAGCATGGGTACCAGGTGGCTAACAGCAGGAAACTTCTCGCTTAACCCTATTGCTACCCTTTGTGTAGGTGAGTCGGCGGTAATGTGTTCGGGATATTTTTCTTCTAAATGCCTGAGTTGCTTAAATAATTTGTCGTATTCCTCGTCGGCAAATACGGGTTCGTCCTGTACATAATACTTCCAGTCGGCGTAGTTAATTATATCCCTGAGCGCTTCAATCTGTTCCAAGCCATCAGCCGGTGCCGTTAATAATGTTTTAGCCTGTTCGTAAAGGCGCTTTTCATCATCTTTAGTGTACATAATGCAAAGAAAATACCTGTGAATATACTAACCGAAAATATTTTCCCATTCGCCTGCCCCCTGGCGTATCAATTCAGGAATGCCGGAGGTGCAGTCAACTACAGTGGAGGAAAGAATACTGCCATGCCCTGCATCAATTACAATATCTACCAGCTTTTCAAACCGGTCATGCATAATGTCGGGGTCTGTATAATATTCAACATCACCGTCTGTAGGCAATGAGGTGCTGAGTATAGGGTTGCCCAGTTGCTCTACTATCATCCTGCATATATTGTTATCCGGCACGCGGATACCTACAGTGTCTTTTTTCGTCTGTAGCAATTTAGGTACCTGCTTGCTGGCCCTGAATATAAAAGTGTAGGGGCCGGGCAGTGCTTTCTTTAATATTCTGAAAACAGGGGTGTCAATACTTTTAGTATAATCTGATATATGGCTGAGATCGGAACAAACGAAAGAGAACTGCGCTTTCTTCGGGTCAAGGCCTTTTATGCGCGCAATCCGCTCAATAGCTGCAGGCTTGGTGATGTCACATCCTATACCGTATATAGTATCCGTGGGGTAGATAATGATACCGCCATTACGCAATGTATCTACCACGGTGTCTATGTTCCGTTGTT
Source organism: Flavipsychrobacter sp. (assembly GCA_036568285.1). Lineage (GTDB taxonomy): Bacteria > Bacteroidota > Bacteroidia > Chitinophagales > Chitinophagaceae > UBA5543. The sequence continues at coordinate 2,607 of DATCSV010000415.1, forward strand.
GCGGATTGTCAGGATGGATATGCAATAACATAGTATAAAGTTACGAAAGGATATGCTCTTGTATGGCAGTCAGTGCTTTTTTAAGCCTTTCTTCATGCGTGCCACTGATATCTGCCCAGGGCAGGCCACTGTTTTGTACTATATCCCTGTAGATGCTGTAGAAATATCTTCGCTCTTCCGGCAGAGGATGCTCGCGCAAAGGGTCATCTTCCCAAATTGTATCAATATTGGTCAGCAGGTACATGTCGTACCTGCGCGTTGCAATGTTCTCGATGATGAACCTGTTGCATGTACCGTACCGGGCATTGCTCCATACCTTTATCACGTGCAGGTCGGTATCGCATACCAGCAGTTTGTTTGCTTTTGTTTCCAGTTTGTCTTCTAGTTCCAGTTGCCCTTTGGCTATTTCCAACAAGTCTTGCTGTTCGTAAGTCCTGCCTAGATGCTCAAGGTACTCCCGTGCATATTCCGGCACCCATACAGTCCCCAGTTCTTTTGCCAGCGCGGCTGACAAAGTACTCTTGCCGGTAGACTCCGGGCCTATTACCACTATTTTTTTGATGTTGCTCATGGCTCTTGTTGCAAGTAATACAATTTTCGCCACCTGATGTAGCCCGAGACGGCAACTATAAACAATATCACCGTAAGCAATGCGGTAAGAGGTATGCCTTTATACACCAGCAGTGGTATGGCTATAGCATTGGATATATTCAACAGTATCCAGTTTTCAATTTTATGCCGTGCCAGCAACCACATACCCGCCCAGGCAAAAGCGGATACCAGTGCATCAGCAAACGGTACATCAGAGTCTGTATACTTATTCAGTGCGACATACAATATTGCAAATCCGAGTATGACAATAGAAAATGTAATGACCCAGTCCTTTATATCGCTGTACGAGATAGCGGCTGCGTTGTTACCTTCCCTGTTAATAGCCCAACGCACCCATCCATATATGCTCATCGCCAGGTAATAACCATTCAGCAGAGCCTCCGCATACAGGCCTACGGATGTCATTATATATAAGTATAGTGACGTGCTGACAATACCCGTAGGATATAGCCATACGCTGTTGCGGTTGGCCAGTACCACGCTGGCAATGCCGAATATCACGGCCACCACCTCTGTAAGTGTAGTCTGCTGTAGCTGCGTTGCGAATTGTGTTGCAAGGCTGTGTATAGTCATAAACAACAAAAATAAACGGCCTCCGTTATAAAGCAATATATACGTAACTTTATTAAGTAAGAGTAAGGCTATGAAAAGAATACTACCAATTGTACTGGCTATAGCTACCATTTCCTGCCAACAGGCCAGCAGCCAGATGACAACCCGCGTGGTAGCGAATAACCTGTTTATACCCTGGGAAATGGTATATGGACCCGACGAACACATCTGGTTCACGCAAAAGAACGGCTATATCTGCCGCCTGGAGCCCGTTAGCGGTGCTATAGACACGATATACCACGAGACAAATACGGCTATCCAGAGCGAAGGCGGTATGCTGGGAATGGCCTTACATCCTGACTTTGCTACCGACCCCTACGTATACGTGGCATATAACTATAATCAATCGGGCAGTTACAAAGAACGTATCGTGCGCTATACATATAACGGCACGGTGCTCACCAACCCAACTACACTACTGGATAATATAAATGGCACAAATATTCATAACGGATGCAGACTGGCGATTGTGAACAATCAACTCTACATCACTACCGGCGATGCGGCTAACCAGCCGATAGCACAGGATGTGACTGCTGTTAACGGAAAGACGTTGCGCATCAACCTGGATGGATCAATACCGGGGGATAACCCAATAGCGGGCAGTGCAGTGTGGAGCTGGGGCCACCGGAACGCACAAGGCTTGATTTATGCCAACAATAGGTTTTACAGCTCTGAACACGGGCCCGGCAGTGATGACGAACTGAACATACTGGAAAAAGGGAGGAATCATGGCTGGCCTGAAGTACTTGGATATTGCGATGCATCCGAACAGGCTTTCTGCAACGACTCTAATGTGGTAGAGCCTATAATAGCGTGGACACCTACACTGGCGGTAAGCGCTATAGCCTATTACAATCACCCTATGTTCCCGTCTTTGCAGAACTCTATACTGATGACAACGTTGAAGGACCGAAAACTGTATGAACTGGAACTGAACAGTACCTATGATGACGTAACCAACAGCAATGTAATAGCCCAGGTAAGCGGCGACAGGCTGCGTGCTATTTGTGTAGACCCAGACGGCAGGATATATGTTTCCACCAGCAACTCACCGGCCTCAGGCACCGGTAATAAAATTGATAAAATCATAGAGATATACGACCCCACCTACTCGTCTATAGCCAGGCAGTTGAAAAAAGCAAAGGAGCAAATAGCCGTATACCCCAATCCCGCGAAGGATGAAATAAATATTTATAATAATATTCCACGTAGTAAAGGGCAATACGAGTTCACCATATTTAATTTATCAGGGCAGGAAATAGGCTCCGGTACACTGCAACCCGGCCATAACAAAGTGCCTGTATCATCACTGGCTGCAGGCTCATACTTGTTAAAAGTTTTTAATGGCTTGGAGCAGGTAAACAGTACTCAATTCAGAAAACTATAATAGCCGGTTGTGATTTTTTGGTTATTTCAGGATTAGTTCTATTTTTGCCATCCCAAATCAGGGGGTGTGGTAGCTCAGTTGGTAGAGCAAAGGACTGAAAATCCTTGTGTCGGGGGTTCAATTCCCTCCCGCACCACTTTAAAATCAAGCAGTTATGAATATTCTTCATAGCTGCTTTTTCTTTTCGAAAACAATTCGAAAACATTTTTTTCATCCTGCTCTGTACAGTAAATCTAACCCTATCATTATAGATATATTTCTAAATGGAATGTTTTGTATGTTTGATTACATTTTGGGCTATAACAAAAAAGACCATGAACGAAGAACAAATAAATTCAATAAAACAAATTCTGCTTGATAAGGGTGTGAATGAAAACGATGCGCAAGAAATTATTCAAAAAATACCTTCACAACAGCAATTGATAGTACAGACAAAAGCTTCGGATCCTACAGAGAATATTATTACACTGCTGTTAGAAAATGAAGCTGTGCAAAAAGCCATTGTAAATTTCTCTGAATCTCAAACAAAAATTACTGAGTTAGAAAACACTCGAGAAGAAAAACTTCATGAATTTCTTCGAAAACTTGATGTACGACAGAAAATTTACAACGTAGTCTTTCTATTTGCTGGGTGCGGTCTGGTTTTGCTATTAAAAGCAAATGACGTTATTGGTCAAGATGCAGCACAAACACTTGTAACGGTAATAATCAGCCTTTCTGTAACTGATGCAATAAATTCATTTTTAAAGTCTAAAAAAGATTAGCACAATTTAAATGAGTAATACATCTACAAAAGTATTTAATCATCTTGTCGAACTTCAAAGATACTTTCTTGCCGATATTGAGCAGCTAAATCAAATTTCAGAAGAAGCAGAAAAAGAGGAAAATAAGCGCGGTTATTCTTTTACAACAACTGTAAAAGAGGGGCCTAATGCACCTTATATTTTTGTCGTTCCATGGCCGCCAATTCCTAGATGCACAATTCCGCGTCTATTAGCAATATTTTCTATTATTGATTATGTGGGTTATTTATTAAAAATAGCAAATGATAATTTTCTTAGAACAGAGGAAAATATTGAAGCTTTTTTTCAGAAGTCAGATGAATATAACATATCTAGTTATCCATCTAATGACCAAATAATATTATTAAATAGATGTGCTAGACAAGGAGTTGTCCATAATTATTTCGCAAAACTTGATCTTGAAATTTGTTATCATTCTTCGAATCCTGATAATCAACTCTTTTTCATTAATAATAACACCCAAGGGGTTGCACTCAATGTAAATGAACTTGAAAGAATTACAATTACAATGGTCGATATGCTTTTGGCTGATGGAGACAAATCCCTATTTCAACATATTGAAAGTCACCATTTGAATTTAGAGACCAACTATTATGCTGAGATTGATGTGTTGATAAAAAATGTAAAAGCAAGTTTATAAATCACTACTTTCAGGTATACCAATGATTAAGATTAACTATACAGATATCACCTTTAACGAAGGTAAAAATATAGATGATAGAGAAGTTCTATATTGGGTACATTGTGTCAATGAGTTGAAGACTAATTTATCTGAAATTTTCAAATCGGTTATTGCGATTGAGCATAGTATTCAGAAACCGTTGGGTATTATCGCTCCAGTCCTTGATAGGCAAATTGAATTATCTAACTCTTAATAGCAAAAGCAGAGTACACAGATTCTGTAATTCTTCCTTTGAAATCATATAAGTCGAATTATTTTTTTTGGTATGTCACCGGCCACATTTTCGTAAATCAAGGTTCTAGGGTCCTTTGTGGGCTGAAGCAATCGCCCAAACTCAACAGCTAAAGATGCTGGCATAGCGGGTAGGACGTGAATTGTACAGTCTTTACCTACTTCTTTTTGTATTCGGTTCAACAATTGACGACAGGACTGAATGAATGTTGCCTTTTCTGATTTTTTGGTTAGAAAACCTTGCACTGGTCTGTCTATTGTGAGTTGATAGACATGAGGGTTACCAGCAATCATATTGGCGTATTTATCCTTTGTTAGGTAGTCGCTCAGCGCGAGGAGTAATATGGCGTTGTTTCCTTCTCCTTCACTAATTCGAGAGCCCTGATAGATAATCCCATTTCCGTCTTCTTCGTCCCATGCCCACTTTTGATCTATATCATCTGTCCTTCTCGGTTCGAAGACTTGCATGATTGCCTTATCACCTAACTTACTCCCCAAATACATGAGTAGAGGCTGAGCCGCCAATGCGAATACGGAAAGATGCTCAACCGACCCTGTGGATATGGAGCGGTTAATACTATCTACAACTTCATCTATTTTTGCCTGGGCGACTTTCCAATCCTCATCTTTTTTGCGGTCAAAATGCCCAACTTCAATTTTGAACCAGTCATCGCTAATATTGTCTGGGTAGTAAGGTAGTATAGCTGATTGGATGCTACGATCACCAAATACGGTGTTTTGTCCGCCGATCTGAGCGGTGAGTATTAATGGGCGGGTCTTTTTAGCCTTTTGATCAAGAAGCATTCTAACACGATTAGTATGCTCTTTTTTCATCTTGCTTAACTCATTTACAGAATAGAGTTCTTGAAGGATTGAATCGTCAATTTCTTTATGACATCTATCACATACAAGCATTATATTGTCTGGGTTTTTCGCCAACTCTTCTGAATTATCATCACCTCGTGGTCCGTTTTCACTGGCTCCTATTATATGAGCCATTTCCCCAAAATTCTTCTCATTCAGTGTTAGTTCACTATACCATAGTGGTATATTGCAACCTCTAAATTGACATCGACCTGCGGCCTCTGTCCAAACCTTTACTCTAACACGCTCAGGTATTGCAGGCCTGTTTTTGTTATTCTTCTTCTTTGTCATTAGCTATAAAGTCGTTTAATTTTACCTGTCCTGCGATTTCCTTCCCATACTCCTACTCGTTTCGTGCCCACAATAATGAAATACAGATACAAACTAGAAAATGTACGAGTGCTTAGTATTTTTTTCCAATTCTTAATGTCTTGATCTGAAGGGGTCGGGTATGATTCTGGATGTGTATGCCACTCACCGAGGTAGTTGCAAGTCCCGGCACTTTTTTCCCAGACATTGTTTATTACTAGCTGGTGCATTTTTTCTTCACGGATAAAATAGGTACGACCTCGTTTGTCTCCTATCATGGGTACGGTAATCCCATCGACAATTATATTCTTAGAACCTTTAATGAACCTTCCCAACAGTACTCCTCCAGCTTCTAAACTTTTGTGATTGTCCTGTTTGTACTGATTCATCCTAATCAGTGTTTCTTCACTGATCTTAAATTGTCCTTCATTTGTCATTTTCACAATCATAGGCTTATCCACATTCGGTACATTCTGGGTTTAAAAACTGATGTTTTAATTCTTCCAATTGGTCAAGAGACTGGTTCTGGTATCTGGTCGACAACGTAAACCCATTAGAAATAAAATCTCTACTGTTGCCTTTCCATGAAAGTATTTGTGGCAACTTAACCTCTCCAGATAAGAATGATACAGATAGCCGACTAGCAATTTCGGAAGTACGAATTGAGTCCAAGGCATTGTAAGGTGTATATACTTCTCCACATCCTAAGTGCTTCTTATGAAATTGTTTTGGTTGATTTTTTGCAGCAAAGGAAGCAATGTTGTATTGCTCTCGAAAAAGACATTTATAACATCCTTTTTGTGGAAAAATGCTGAGTTGAGCATGACCTCCAATACTATATGGTTCATTCCAGGCCACAAGAAGTGAGGTTTCCTGCTTTCTGCATGCTTGATTTAAATACATATTTATTGTTGTATCGCCTGTCGCTGAAATGATTAAGTCAAAATTTGTTAAGAAAGTATCTTCTTTGTCGATAAGAGACTCAATGGTACTTTCATGTGCAGTTGCAAGAGTGTTAAGATAGTTTTTGTCTAAGTACTCTTTTAACGCCTTCACCTTGGGCTTAAGGGAATAGTCAAACCCTATGGCAAATCGTTGAATATTTTCGAGATTAAGAATGTCCTTATCCACCAAGGATAATTTACCAACCCCCATTTTTGCCAAATTCAAAGCAATGTGACTTCCCACTGATCCGCAGCCAATCAATAAAACTGATTTATTTTGCAGCTCCATTCTCGCTCCACCCCTTGGTAAGAAGGCTGCGTCGTCAAGACGGGAAATAGCAAGTAGATCAAGCCCCCAACCTGTTTCTTTTTCAAGTAAAGGATAAGATGTGTTTTTATTAGGTTTAAGATGAACTCCGATTAAAATTGTTGATCCGGTCACTCGAGGTATGCCCAGTAACAGATACTCAAATCTTGTTGGTTTCTTGTCAAGAATTGATACGGTCAGTGTTTCCCAATGCTCACTGCTGATTTGAGGTTTTAACCAATTTACAAAATCATCTATTGTCCAGATTTGGTCATACTTTGGAGGAACTAATTCATAATCCAACCTTAACGGGATATAAATGCCCGATTTAGACATTGTTCCACCACTTTTGAAGTGTGCACGTTTTTGTCTTTCAATATCCTTATTAGTATCGAAAACTATTGCTTTCTTTTGATTTTTGAGGAGTTGAATTTTCTTTGGTTCTTCACCAACATCAATGAATGACATTATATGTAATGTAGCTCG
>DATCSV010000416.1:0-2221 GCA_036568285.1 Flavipsychrobacter sp.
AGCAGAAGCGTACTTTTTCCGTAGGTATTGGCCCCGGTTATTTTTACTTCGATGAATAATTACAGCTTGAAAAAGATAGTAAGTATAACGGCATTGCTGACGGCAATGCTGTTTTCTTTTGCAGAGGCAGGCGCACAGGTGACCGACACCCTCAAGGAGGTAAAGATAAAGGCGCGACGAGCCAAAGCTAAGGTAGCCAATGACGAGCGCCTCAATACCTATTCGCCCGGGCAGACCATTATCACGATAGACAGTACAACACTGGAGCAGTACAGGTTTCAGACTATGGCCAACCTGCTGGCGCAGCAGGTGCCTGTATTCGTCAAGTCGTACGGACTGAACAATGTGGCAACGCTCAATTTCAGGGGAGCATCAGCAGCGCAGTCGCAGGTGTACTGGAACGGCATACCTGTTCAGAACGCTGCCTTAGGTATTGCTGATGTTTCATTGTTGCCTGTTGAGCTCATGAACAAGGTGAACGTGGTATATGGCAGCTCATCGGCCCTATGGGGCAGTGGAAATGTGGGCGGTGCGTTGCTGATAGAAAATGACCTTCCTGCGTTTAGTGACAGTGTGCAGTTCAGCCAATCGGCCTCGGCCGTCGCCGGGAGCTTTGGGCATTACCGGTTCGGCATTAAATCTGCGTTGAGTGAGGAGCGGTTTGCTTTTACAGTTAATCTGTTCGGCCAGTCTGCCAGGAATGACTTTAAGTACACTGATGCCAACGACAGTAGCCGGCGTATGACCAATGCAGAGCTGCAAAGCGGGGTGGGGTTGGTGCAGGCGGCTTATAAAGTGGACGACAGGAACGTAGTTACTGCTCGTGCCTGGTACCAGCAGTATTACCGCGAAATACCACCGGCATTGTTTGAAACTGTCTCATTGAAGAACCAGCGGGATGAAACCATCCGCCTTATGCTGGACTGGAAACGCACCGGCACAAAAACAGCGACTTATATAAAGACAGCCTACATCCGTGATTATGTATGGTACCGCGATACGATGGCTTTAGTCGATTCGCGGAATTTTACCAATCAGGTGTATACGGAGGCGGGCATTGACCACCGTTTTAATGAACACCATAAACTCCTGGTATTTACTCCCGTTCATCTATCGTGGATAGATAGGGTTACACAGGGCGACAGGTATTCACAAAACCGCTATGCATTGGCTGCATCTTATTTGTTTACCGGTATTGATGAGCGGCTGAATTTGTCTTTAAACGGCCGGGGTGAAATGGTTAATGACCTCGCTTTTCTGCTACCGGGGCTGAACGCCTCTTATGATGTGACAAACTGGTTGCAGCTAAGGGGTAATGTGCAACGCACCTATCGCGTACCTACTCTTAATGAATTGTACTACAGCCCCGGCGGTAACCCTAACTTGAAACCTGAGAAGGGTTGGAACGAAGATGTAGGGTATACAGTTAGTGTAAAGAGCGGGTGGATGGTGCGGCATAGCCTTTCAGCCTACAACCGTGTTATTGACGACTGGATACTGTGGCTGGGCGGGGCTATATGGACACCTCATAATATTGCCCGTGTTCATAGCCGCGGCCTGGAGACAGAAAATAGATTTGAATACAAGATGGATAATGTTACTATTCATATCGGAGCGAATTTGTCTTACACTATGGCTACTACTACTGCCAGTTACCTTCCGGGCGATGGAAGTATCGGTAAGCAGATACCTTATACCCCTTTATACAATGGGCAGGGCAACATCGGCGTTAGCTTAAAAAGGCTATATGTTAACTATAACCATACCTATACCGGGCTACGCTACATCACCACCGATGAATCTTTTGGCATACCGTCATATTCTACCGGTAACCTGCAACTAATGTACCACCTGCTGTTGGGAGGCAATAGATTGCAGTTCACTGCTCAGTGCAACAACCTGTGGAATACTCAATACCAGGTAGTAAATGCCCGCCCTATGCCGGGTATTAATTGGCTGGTGGGATTGAGTTTTACATTTAATCGGTAGCGGTTTGTTAACCGCTTGTTAACGATAGTGCTGTTGTTGTTTAGACATTATTCCTGTGTTTGCTTTACATCTGCAACAGAGATTACAATAGAGATGGGTTTTTCATATTGATATTTATGCTTTTATGCATTAGTATCTTTTTGATGACTCTAAATAGGAGAGACAAATTATGATTCGTGCACATATTCTTCAATATGCACCTGTAGTATTTATTATCCTTGTGGGGCTATTC
>DATCSV010000417.1:0-3505 GCA_036568285.1 Flavipsychrobacter sp.
GGTCTGAATGCCGTTAGCTCAGGCCCTGCCCGGGACGGGCAGGTAGACCAGGCCGGCAACTTATACGCGGTAACACTCCCCGGCTCATTCGAAGGAATGAATGTCACTTTCCGCAGGAACTAAACGGACCAACACATTCCCATCTTAATAGAACCTTTCCGCTAATACGGGAGGTTTTTTTTGCTCACTCATTTACCCGTTTTGTCACAAGTAACCAGAGCCCATATACTTAAAAAAATATCCGTAATAATATTAAACCTCATAGCCCACCAACAAAAATTGCCCATCCACCCGGAATTGCGTATATTACTATTGTATTATCTCATTTGCGAAGGAAAGCTGTATCTAAAAAAATCTTCATACCTTCGCGCAAATTTTTACAAATCATATGAATTGGAACCCCGCAGGTATTGCAGAAGAACTGTCGACAACAACACAAAAACTGGCTAAGGGTTATGAAACCCTTCAGAACATGGGTGAGGTGGAGATAGCCACTACGCCAAAAGAATTAGTGTGGAAGCGCGACCATGTGAGTGTATATCACTACATACGCGAAACGCCTGCCAAATGCACCACGCCCGTGCTGGTATCATTTGCCATGCTGAACAGGCACGATGTACTGGACCTGCAACCCGACCGCAGCCTGATGAAAAAGCTGCTTGACGAGGGGCTGGACATCTACATTATGGACTGGGGCTACCCTACCAAGGCCGATCGCTACCTGACGATGGAAGACTATATAGACGGGTATATGAACGATGCGGTAGACTTCGTACGTAAGAGCAACGGTGTGGAGAAAATTCATAAAATGGGTATCTGCCAGGGCGGTACCTACAGCATGATATACGCCAGCCTGTACCCGGAGAAACTGCAATCGCTGACTACGTACGTAGCACCGTTTGACTTTGAACCCGGTGGCAACTGTATGCTGTACACCTGGGCCAAGTATATAGACGTAGACGCTATGGTGGACGCCGTAGGTACTATACCCGGCGAAATGATAGACAGCGCATTTGGCATGTTGAAGCCCAGCATGAATATCAGCAAATACCTGGGAGTACTGGACAACCTCGACGACGAGAAAAAGATGATGAACTTCCTGCGTATGGAAAAATGGAAAGGTGACCTGCCTGCCATGCCCGGCGAGATGTACCGCAAGTATATCAAAGACCTGTTTCGCGATAACCTGCTGATAAAAGGCAAGTTTGAACTGGGTGGCCGCAAGGTGGACCTGAAAAAAATGACCGTGCCTTATCTGAATGTGTACGCTACGGACGATAACATCATACCCAACGAAAGTACACTGCCTGTAATGAAAGCCATAGGCAGCAAGGATAAGGAAGAATATCCCTTCCCCGGCGGGCATATAGGTGTATTTGTAGGTGGTAAATCTCAAAAAGAACTGGCGCCAACGGTGGCCAAGTGGGTGATCAAACGTTGCTAACTATGTAGTTTTTTTTGAATACTTATTTTTTTTAAAAGCGCAGAGGCTGACACAAACCCTCTGCGCTTTTGTGTCTTGATTCATTTTCGGGTAAATTGTGCTGATGTTTAAAAAATATGAGGTGCACAAGGTGCGCCTGTCCAACGGCTGCGACATGGCCTATATAGATGAGGGCAGTGGCGACACTACCCTGCTGATGGTGCACGGGCTGGCCAACTATTGTGGCGTATGGGTAAAAAATATTGAAGTGCTGAAACAGCATTATCGCTGTATAGCCATAGACCTGCCCGGCAATGGGTATTCTGACACCGGGGATTTTACTTATGGTATCAATTTCTTCTCAGGTTGCGTATATGACTTTATGTTGCAACTGAACCTGCAGAATGTGGTGCCTATTGGCCACAGTATGGGTGGGCAGGTATTGCTGAACTTAGTTATCAGCCACCCGGGTGTGTGTAAGAAACTTGTACTCTGTGCACCGGCTGGCTTTGAAACATTTACCCACCTGGAACGTACGCTGTATAAGACGAGTATCAACTTCCTGGATTTCTTCTCAACCGAAGAGAACAGCTTGCGCAAGATCATACATGCGAGCTTTCACCACTACCCCAGGTATGCAGACAATATGCTGCAGGAGCTGGTAGAACTGATGCACCGCCAGCCAGTGAGCCACTACCGCAAGATGGTAGAAGCCTGCATAGATGGCATGATGGCCGAACCTGTGTATGACAAGCTGCACACCATTGAACAGCAGGTGCTGGTGATATACGGTGAGCGTGATGCACTGATACCTAACAGGCTGATACACCATACCACCACCAAGGCCATGGCAGAGCAGGCAGTAGCAAAGATGCAACATGCAAGACTGGAAATGCTGCCCGGCTGCGGGCACTTTGTACAACTGGAAAAACCGGATGTAGTGAATAGCCTAATCACTGAATTTGTTGCGTGAAATAGCCGCATTGCAAAAGCTACCCTTTCTTAATACCAGGGTATTTCATATTCAGACCTTTGAGCGTATCGCGGAGGATGGTAGCAACAAGATGCGACTTGTACCAGTTTTGGTCGGACGGAATGATATGCCAGGGTATATTGTTGCAGGAGTTGAAAGCCTCCTCGTAGTATTTCATGTAACTGTCCCAAAATCCGGACTCGTCGAAGTCCTTTGAATTGTATTTCCACATTTTGGCAGGTTCTTTCAGCCGCTCTACCAGTTGCTCGTGCTGCTCTTCCTGCGATATGTGCAGGTAAAACTTCAGTATAGTCGTATTAGCATGCTCTGCCAGCAATTGTTCAAAATCGTTGATGGCTTTTATGCGTTTTAGTGCGGTGGCATCGTCTATCATACCATGCACACGGGTAACCAGTATATCTTCGTAATGAGAGCGGTTGAAGATATGCATCATACCGCGAGGCGGCGTTACCTTATGTATCCGCCAGAGGAAGTCGTGTGAAAACTCCTCCTCCGTTGGCACTTTAAACGAATACACCCTGATGCCCGTGGGGTTCATGCTGGTGAACACATCGCGCACTACCCCATCTTTACCGCTGGCGTCCATGCCCTGAAATATAACGAGTATACTGTGTTTATTTTCGGCGTACAGCAGGTTTTGCAGCTCATTCAGTTCAGCAAGAATACTCTTCGTATTCTCCTTTGTTGCTTCTTTGCCCCATCCTTCGGGAGCCTTGGTACTGATATCCTTTAAGCTGATCCTATCCATATTACATATCTGCGTTGAACAACCTTCTGTAGGCTTTGATGAATATTGCACCCAGGTTTTTGTGCGGGGGTACATAATCATCAAACATTTCTTTGATGGTTTTGTTCGACGTGCTGAAATTGCCACCCAGTGTCTGCCAGGTGGTAATCCAGTTGATATCCTGCCCGGCCGATATCTGGTCGTTGATGGCTTTGATGATCGGCTCGTTGATGCTCATAGCGCCGGTCTGTTTGGATGATATGATATTTGCATTAGGCGCTTTGCTTAATACAGTAGACAGGTTGTGGTATCCGCCACATGAGCCGAGAATTACGATCTTGTTCTCTTTAGATATCCTTTC
>DATCSV010000418.1:0-25763 GCA_036568285.1 Flavipsychrobacter sp.
CTACCCTGACCCTATTCACCCGCAGTCTCCGCTCTACCCTAATTACCTGAATGTACTTGAGCAACGTAAACTCAGGGAGGAAGACCTGTTGCATGCCAGCATATACAGTCAGCACAAGCGCGCCGAAGCCGAGGCTCCGCCACCACATGTGCTGACCAACGAAGAAATAGCCGAAATGGAACGCGCCCTGGCACGGGAGCAGCGTCATACGCTGGCACAGCCACATTACTGCACATTCGGCAAAATGTATTTCCCTGAAAAAGATACACGATGCAGTTTGTAAGCATACCGCACCGATATAAAAGTATCCGCCAAGGCTTAGTTCAGCCCTTGCAGGCAAGCATTGATGGCATCAAAGTCAGGCACATCGCCGGCATCTTCCAACACCTCGGCATAGCGCACAATACCTTCCTTGTCTATTACAAAGGCGGAGCGTTTGGAAACACCTTTCATATCGTTATACCATTCAGCGTATATGGTGTCGTAAGCGGTAGAGGCTTCTTTATTAAAATCGCTGAGCAGGGGGAAGTTCAGTTTTTGCTCTTCTTTGAACTTGCCGTTGGCAAACAGGGAATCTACAGATATGCCGTACACCTGTGCGTTGGCATTGTTATAAAACGCCAGGTTATCCCTTACTCCGCACAGCTCTTTGGTACACGTGCTGGTAAATGCCAGGGGGTAAAACAGCAGCAATACATTTTTGCCCCGTTGCTCGCTCAGGGTTACTTTGTTCTTTTCCGTGTCACGCAATGTAAAGTCAGGCGCCTGTTGGCCGATCTGTATAGACATAGTTCCTTTTTTGCGATAAAGATATGGCAAAACGGTTCTGTCAAAATGGGTGGCAGGCTGAAAATTTTTCCCTGACAGAATATGTATTTATTAATAAAAATTATATGGTATTGCTGAAAAAATGGCGCAACTTTGCCCTCCCCTGCCATGTGGCACAAAACATGCTCGGTAGGGAATGTAACCAAATCAGTAAATATTTAAATATCAATAAACTATGGCTAAGAAAGTAAACATTACTCCCCTTCATGACAGGGTGATCGTAGAACCGGCCGCAGCAGAAGAGAAAACAGCAAGCGGCATCATCATCCCCGATTCGGCTAAGGAAAAACCACAGCGTGGTGTAGTAGTGGCTGCTGGTCCCGGCAAGAAAGACGAGCCTATGACCGTAAAAGCAGGTGATACAGTACTGTATGGCAAATATGCCGGTACTGAGATCTCACTGGAAGGCACCGATTTCCTCATCATGCGTGAGAGTGATATCCTGGCTGTAATATAATACCCCTACCCTAAAGGGGTTTTTCATTCATGAAGACAAAAACAAATTCGTAAACAGTAAAAACTGAATAGATTATGTCAAAGCAATTATTTTTCAATACCAACGCGCGCAACAAAATGAAAGCAGGTGTTGATGCATTGGCCAACGCCGTGAAAGTGACATTGGGACCTAAGGGCCGCAATGTGGTGATCGAGAAAAAATTCGGCGCTCCCGCCGTTACAAAAGACGGTGTATCTGTAGCTAAAGAAATAGAACTGGAAGACGCTATCGAGAACATGGGCGCCCAGATGGTGAAAGAAGTAGCATCTAAAACCGCTGATGTAGCGGGTGATGGTACTACCACCGCTACTGTGCTGGCACAGTCTATCATCAGCGAAGGGCTGAAGAACGTAGCTGCAGGTGCTAACCCCATGGATCTGAAGCGTGGTATAGACAAAGCTGTAGCCGTAGTGGTAGAAAACCTGAGGGCACAATCTACCAAGGTTGGTAACGACAATAAGAAAATAGAGCAGGTAGCTACTATATCTGCCAACAGCGATAGCGAAATAGGTAAGCTGATAGCTGAGGCTATGGCTAAAGTGGGTAACGAAGGTGTTATCACGGTAGAAGAAGCAAAAGGTACTGACACTACAGTAGAAGTAGTAGAAGGTATGCAGTTTGACCGTGGTTACCTGAGCCCTTACTTCGTAACCAATACGGAGAAAATGAATGCTGAGCTGGACAATCCTTACATCCTGATTTACGAAAAGAAGATCAGCACGATGAAGGATATACTGCCCCTGCTGGAAGCAACAGTACAAACTGGCCGCCCGCTGCTGATAATAGCTGAGGACGTAGACGGTGAAGCACTGGCTACACTGGTGGTAAACAAACTGCGTGGTTCTCTGAAGATAGCCGCTGTAAAAGCTCCTGGCTTCGGCGACCGTCGTAAAGAAATGCTGCAGGACATAGCTGTACTGACAGGTGGTACCGTTATCAGCGAAGAGCAGGGTTACAAACTGGAGAATGCAACCATTGAGTACCTGGGCCAGGCTGAAAGCGTAACACTGGACAAAGACAACACTACTATAGTAGGTGGTAAGGGCGCTAAAGAGAACATCGATGGCCGCGTAAACCAAATCAAATCGCAGATAGAAACTACTACCAGCGACTACGACCGCGAAAAACTGCAGGAACGCCTGGCTAAGCTGAGCGGTGGTGTTGCTGTACTGTACGTAGGTGCTTCTACCGAAGTAGAAATGAAAGAGAAGAAAGACCGCGTAGACGATGCCCTGCACGCTACACGCGCCGCGGTAGAAGAAGGTATCGTACCTGGTGGTGGTATCGCTTTCATCCGTGCTGTAGACAGCCTGGACAACCTGAAAGGTGAGAACGCTGACGAGAACACAGGTATCCAGATCATACGCCGCGCACTGGAGGCTCCGCTGCGTACAATAGTTGAGAACGCCGGTATCGAAGGTTCTGTAGTAGTACAGAAAGTGAAAGAAGGTAAAGGTGATTTCGGTTTCAACGCACGTACAGAAGTGTATGAGAACATGATGGCTGCGGGTGTAATAGACCCCACTAAAGTAGGCCGCGTAGCATTGGAAAACGCTGCTTCTATAGCCAGCATGCTGCTGACCACTGAGTGTGTGATAGCTGATAAGCCTGAGCCTAAAGAAGCCGGTGGCCACGACCATGGCGGAATGCCAGGCGGTATGGGCATGGGTTATTAATCAGAAAACAGGTTAATAAGGTATAAAAAACACCCGCGGAGTCCGCGGGTGTTTTTGCTTTATGTCTTTCATATCAATAGAAATGCGGGCAGAGTGTGCGGCTCTTTTCATACAACGGATCGCGGAAAAGGCCGGTCTTGGAAAGGCTAAGTTCGAAGCCGCCACGCAGGTTGCTGGCATTGCTTAGTTTAGACACATTGGTATCGTAGCTCAGCCCCACGGAAAGGTCCTTGAATCGTACTTTGACCGTTGGGATAAGGGCATCGCCCACGCGGTAGAAAACGCCGCCGTAAATAGAGAATAATATCTCTGAGGAACTGTGCGGCATTTTATTCCACCCTATCAGTCCGCCACCTATTATCTCGGTATAAGTACCCTGTTGCATAAAGTTGGCATGTAACTGGTAGCTGAACACTTCGCTGGCCTGTACGCTCACACCGGCGTTGGCATTCCAACGGATGCCGATGTTGATATTCCTGTCGCTGTAAAAGGAGTATTTAGGCCTGGAAAAGTGATAACCTGATACGCCTACCACATAACTCAAATTATTGTCCTGGCCGGTGGTACCATTGAGGCTGATGCCGGCTCCCATGTCCCACTGTGTAAAGCTGGGGTCGGGTAATACTTCGCCGGTGGGATTGGCAGGGTCATATTCCCCGTTTTGAAACTGGTTATCGAATGTGGCCTTGGAAGGGTCGAAGCTACGCTGTATAAATCCGCCTGTAAAACCCACAGACAGGAATGTATTCTGTTCCCTGCTCAGCGATTTGTTGTAATTGATAGCCGGGTACAGGCTGGCTGTCTGCAGGCTGACACTGCCGGCTTTGTCATAATAAGCCAGGAGGCCCACACTCACAAAATCATTAGCCTCGCCACGCACAGGTATCCTTGTTTCAGCGTTTACCACTGCCGTTTGGAAAGGCTTACTGATGCTGCTCCATTGGTTGCGGTACACCACCCCTACCTTATAGTCCCCGGTAAAAATGCCCGTAAGTGCAGGATTGCGCAAGATGGAGGTTTCGTAAAACTGCGAAAAATGTATATCCTGGCCCTGCGCCATATTTGCACACAACAATAATATCAGTCCACTCGCTTTTTTAAAAATCTTCTTCATTATTCTTCCTCATCATAGGTTTTAACGGATAATAGTTACATCTCCCTTCAGTTTCAGCAGGTCTCCGTTTTCGCAGAATGCCTCTACTGTCCATACGTATACATCAGGTGGCAGTTGCGCTCCGTTAAAATTGCCATCCCATCCGTTCGTCTTATCATTTACATCAACATTACTACGTTCAAACATTACCTGGCCCCATCGGTTGTACACCCGGAATGATTGCAGCTTATTAATACCTGTACCGCGTACCATGAATATATCATTTACACCATCGCCGTTGGGAGTGAAGGTATTGGGCACAAATAGTTGACTCTCGTCGCACAGCACTGATATGGTTACGTTAGCGGAATCAACACATTCATACTTTGTAAACACCTTGACTGTATAGGTAGTGGTTTTATACGGCGATGCAATGGGATTAGAACATGTTTCGCAGGACAGTGTAGCAGCCGGCGACCAAAGGAAGCGTGTGATATGCTGCCCGGATGCCAGCAGGTCGGCACTGGTACCCGCTACTATTGTCTGTTCGCCCCTTACACTTACCGTAGGCTTAGGATGTACCGTCAAATCCACATTGCTTGTATCCGGTATACAACTTCCTTCATATGCAATCACACGATATTTTGTTGTTTCCCACGGCGATGCTTTAGGATTTGCACTCGTATAGTCATCCAGGTTAGCTGCCGGCGACCACACATAGGTACGCGCGCCTGATACATTCAATGTAAAGGATTCTCCCTGGCAAATTGCTCCACCTTGGCCCACAATGCTTTCCACATGCGTCTTCAGATCTACAACCGCTGTAGCAGTATCCTGGCAACCATTTACATCCGTACCTATAACCGTGTAGATAGTTTTCACCTTGGGGAACGCGTAAGGATTAGTACAGTTGGTACAGCTAAGCGTAGCCCCAGGCGACCATAAGTAAGAAACACCACCCGTCGGCATCATCCGTGCCGAATCGCTCAGGCATATAATCGTATCTCCACCCGCTGATATCTCTTGTGGTGTATTAATCGTAATATCCTTTTCTACTG
This sequence comes from Flavipsychrobacter sp., assembly GCA_036568285.1. Lineage (GTDB taxonomy): Bacteria > Bacteroidota > Bacteroidia > Chitinophagales > Chitinophagaceae > UBA5543. Next base: position 5,152 of record DATCSV010000418.1, read on the forward strand.
AATCCTCGCACCCGTTGGCATTTCTTACGTACAATTTCACCAGGTACTGGCCCGGCGCGCCATATTTGCGTTTCGGGTTGTTCAGTGCGCTGAAACTACCATCATGGAATGTCCAGTTAGTAATGGTAAGCGGCTTCACCACCCCCTGCGATTTGTTGATGAATTCCACAACAGAATATTGGCAGGCAGGCCCGGTTTCAAAGTCTGCTATGGCATCATCTGCCAGTATAGTATCCACACCTTCGCTACCGGCTTTGCACCCTAAACCATTGTTGAATATCAAACGGGGAAGGTACCTGCCGGGCTTCGTATAAGTGTAGGAAACATTTGGCTGCTGGTAATTTCCGAGTAAGGTATTGCCATCACCAAAATCCCAGATGATGGTCGGTATGTTACCTTTTATTTTAGAAGAGAAGTTGACCGTAAGAGGCACACAGCCCTCGATGGGCGAGTAATCGAAAGCCCCCGCATAACCTAACACCTGTATGGTTTTGGTAATACTGTCTTTACAACCCAGGCTGTCTCTCACTACCAGTTTTACCTTGTACTCCTTTATATTGTTGTAGACTACGGTATGCGTGTTCTTGGTGCCCGGGCTTGAGCCATCATCAAAATACCATGCATAATTTCTCTGCCGTATTGAGCTGCGTCCATCAAAGGTGACAATCAGCGGCGCACAAACAGCCATCGAGTCGGACATTGTAAAGTTGGCTATCGGCTTGGTAGTGGTTACAGGCACTATGTCTGATGTGTCCTTACAACCCAGTGAATCAGTAACTACTAATTGGCTGTTGAATACGTTCATCGTATTGTAGATATGCTTTGGATCACGGTCAGTAGTGTTAGTGCCACCATCGCCGAAGTTCCAACTGTATGATACTGCATTCCTAGACGAGTTGGTGAAACTGGCCTCAGCACCTACACACACCGGCGAAGTAACGATAAACGATGCCTCCGGTTTCAGCACATGCGCGTATTGCTGTTTGTACACCGTGTCAGCACAGCCTATGTTGTCCCATACGATGAGGGCAACATCAAAATCACCGGTGGTATCGTAGTATTTGTATATAGTGGTGTCAATAGTACGTGCTGTATCACTGAGGGAGGTACCAAAGAACCATCGTCGTGAAACCAGTGTAGTCCCTTCGCCAGCAAATGAAGTATCTTCAAAATGTATTGTGTCCGGCCGGCACACATGTGTTTCGGCAGACGTGAATCCAGCCGTGGGTCCTCCGACCGTTATCCAGTCTGTTTTGGTTACAGTGTCAGTACACTTCGTCTGCAGATTATAGCTGGTTACCATCACCGTATACACACCCGGGCTGCTAAACGTGAACGTTAGTGCATCCTGGTACGATGCCACAAAGTTGCCGTCAATATACCATGTAAAGATCGCAGAGCTGCTGTCGCCTGTCTGGTATGCCCAGAAAGCCACAGAATCTCCCACGCAAAGCTCGGTTTTGTTTGCAATTACATCAGGCGAATTATCTCCGAAGAATATCCGTTTATGCATGGTATCGTGGCAATTGGTGCTGTCATTATGCACCATCAGCTTCACATTGTAATACCCCTTAACAGCATAGGTGTGAACGGGGTTTCTGTCTGTAGATGTATTGCCATCCCCGAAATCCCATTTCCAGGTCGAGTCACCTCTCGACCTATTATAGAAATGTACAGTCAAAGGCTTAGAGCATGTGTCTATTTCCCAATCAAAATCGGCACATGGCGGCAACATGACGATATACTTCTCTTTTTTAAACGTGTCTGACTTGCACCCTTTGTGGTAGGCTACCAGTTTTACCGTATGTGAGTCGATACACGGAGGCCCGCCAAAGTAGAAGTGGTTGTATGTGGAATCTCTTGCCCTGCGTGCTGTATTATAGTCTCCAAAATCCCACCAATAGACCAGTGTATCATAGCCGCGGACATGCCCTGTAAAGAATACGTAGCTTTTGGGGCATATAACGGTGTCAGATGCAATTATTGAGTCAATAATAGGTTTGTAACCTGCCTTCACCCGCAAGCTGTCACGAATAATGCAGCCGTTGTTCGTCTCCACTTCTACCGTCACTTTGAAATGGCCACTGTCGGTGTAAGTATACACAGGGTGTTGCGCGGTAGACGAGTCACCATTGCCAAACTTCCATTTCACACGTTTAATACCATAGGGGTAAATCCGGTTGGTATCGCTGCACGGGTAAAGCAATGGGTCTCCTTTGTATATATTAACTGTAAATGCGCCTGTAAAAGGAACACAGCCGGAATCAGAATAACTGGGGTAAGGTTCATATTTATTATTGACGCGGGTCTTGATATTTAACTCGTGGATCACCAATGTATGCAGTATCGTATCCTTACAACCATTGGAATCAGTAACCTTGAGTACGGTAGGCCAGCAGCCGTTTTTCCCGAATAGAACACATGGATTGGGTGTAGTAAACGAATTGACACCGTTTTCATTCTGTATCCCCCAGTCGTACGTAGCCATAAGCGGTTGGGTACTGAAACAAACCAACTGCGGTGCCGGACATAAAGAGTCAGGATTCGTAACGATTTGGGGATTGGGCTGAGGCAATATCTCTATGGTACGGGTAGCGGTATCAAAACAGCCACCGATAGAACCGATCAGCGTCACCGTATATGTTCCGGGTGTTTTGTACATATGTGTGCCGATGGGCGATGAATTGGAGCCATCGCCGAAGTTCCAGGTGTACCCCGCACCGGGAGGAGTAGATGTATTTGTGAAATTAACTGTTGTGTAGACACAGGCCTTTGCCGGCCCTGTAAAAGACACTTTCGGGTCGTGCAGCCGTATATAATTCGGTTTGGTGATCGTTTCCAAGCAACCGTTACTGGATAGCACCGTCAACTTAACAGTATATTGGGCCGGGGCGGGGCCGGGATAAGTGTGAGTAGGGGATGTACTGATACTGGTAGGATTGCCGGGTCCGCCAAACTCCCAATTGTAGGTATAGGGAATAGGGGCATTACCTGTAACCGAGGGTGTAAATGTAACGGTAGGCGTTTCGCCGGCGCAGAAATCTGTTTTAGGGCTGGCGGTGAAGTTGATGACAGGTTTCTCTTTTACCGTGATGTACACCTGCTTGGTCAGCGAACTGAAACAAGTCTTATTATTAGTAACCTGGAGCGTGACATTGTAGGTACCGGCAGTGGGGTATACTGCTGATGCAGTATTCATGTTATTTCCGGATATAGTATTAGGCGTCGCATTGTTGCCAAATACCCATGTATAATGGGTAGTACCTGTCACACCCGGGGTACCGGTAAATGTAAAATTCACAGTCGCACCGGGGCAAACAGTGGTAGCTGAAGCAGTAAAATCAACTGTGGGCGTGGGATGTACCGTAATGGTCTTGGTAGCAGAAGCACTGCCATTGGAACCGGTAACAGTATGGGTGACTGTATATGTACCGGGTGAAGTATAACTTGCAGACGGATTAACAGCAGATGAGCCGTTGGTGTTTCCAAAAGTCCAGGAGTGTGTCATATTCACTGTACTGGGGTGGCTGGTAAACTGCACTGATAAGGGTGCGCAACCTTCAACATCGGAAGCCGAAAAACTTGCATCAGGTTGTGCGAACGCTGTCACACTACAGAACAAAGCTAATAGCAGGAATATACAATTGATGTGCAGTTTCTTCATATCGTTAGCATAGGTATTAAGTATTATTATGATTTTCGCATATTAAAGTTAAGGAATTCCTAAAACATTACGCCCGTCATTGACAGACGGTTAATAATACCCGGTAGTTGGTTGTTTTTTTTACATACAGCGAAATTTTTTGTAGTTTAATCAAGGCTTAATATAATTATTCATGTCGTATCCGTACCAGATAAAAACAATAGAAGAGTATCAACAGCAATATGCATACAGCATCGAAGATCCTGAAGCGTTTTGGGCTGAAATAGCAGAGCAATTTGTATGGAGGAAGCAGTGGGATAAGGTATTGGAATGGAATTTTGAACAACCTGCAGTCAAGTGGTTTATTAACGGAAAGTTAAACATAACGGAGAACTGCTTAGACAGGCACCTTGCCAAACATGGTGAACAGACAGCAATAATATGGGAGCCGAACAATCCCGGCGAAAAAGAACGCAGAATATCCTATACGGAACTACACAAAGAAGTATGCCGCTTTGCACATGTACTGAAGAACAATGGCGTACAAAAAGGCGACCGTGTTTGCATCTATATGGGTATGGTGCCGGAACTTGCTGTGGCAGTACTGGCATGTGCAAGAATCGGCGCGATACATTCCGTTATATTCGGCGGCTTCAGTGCGCAAAGCATAGCAGACAGGGTGCAGGATGCCCAAGCTGAATATATCATCACCTGCGATGGGGCTTACCGCGGGAATAAAGAAATAGCGCTGAAAGAAATAGTAGATGACGCCCTCTCGCAATGCCGTTTTGTAAAAAGAGTAATTGTATATGAGCGTACCCAATGCCCTGTAAGCATGATACACGGCAGGGATGTGTGGTGGCAGGATGAAATGGCCAGGGTGAAAGAAGATGAATACACGGCGGAAGAAATGGATGCAGAAGACCCGCTGTTTATCCTGTACACTTCGGGCTCAACAGGCAAGCCCAAAGGCGTAGTGCATACCACAGGTGGGTATATGGTGTACGCCACCTATTCCTTTGTCAATGTATTTCAATACAAGCCGGGTGATATATACTTCTGCACAGCGGATATAGGTTGGATAACTGGGCATAGCTACATTATATATGGTCCGCTGGCGGCGGGTGCTACCACGCTGATGTTTGAAGGCATACCTACATGGCCTGATGCGGGGCGCTTCTGGGATATTGCAGATAAATACAAAGTAAACATACTATACACAGCGCCTACAGCTATCCGTAGCCTGATGGCATCGGGACTACAGTATGTAGAAGGCCACAACCTGGATAGCCTGAAAGTGCTGGGTAGCGTAGGCGAGCCCATTAATGAAGAAGCCTGGCATTGGTTTGATAAAAACATTGGCAAAGGGAAATGTCCGATAGTAGACACCTGGTGGCAGACGGAGACAGGCGGCATCATGATATCGAACCTGGCGGGTGTAACACCTGCAAAGCCCGCACATGCTACCCTTCCTCTACCGGGCATACAGCCCCTGCTGCTGGATGGCAGCAGCAATGAGATAACTAAAAATAATACTACTGGTAATCTGTGCATCAAATTTCCTTGGCCGGGAATGATACGCACCACCTGGGGCGACCATGAGCGGTGTAAGCAGGCATATTTTTCTACCTATCCCGGAAAATACTTTACCGGCGATGGCTGCCTGCGCGATGACGATGGCAACTACCGCATCACCGGCCGGGTAGATGACGTAATGAATGTGAGCGGCCACCGTATTGGTACAGCCGAGGTGGAGAATGCCATCAATATGCACGAAGGAGTAATAGAAAGCGCGGTAGTAGGTTATCCGCACGATGTAAAAGGGACCGGCATATACGCCTACGTAGTGGCCAATCATATACATGTAGACGAAGCCCATATGCGTAATGATATAGCCCACACTGTATCACGCATCATAGGGCCGATAGCCAAACCTGACCAGGTGCAGTTTGTGAATGGCCTGCCTAAAACCCGCAGTGGCAAAATAATGCGGCGCATATTGCGCAAAATAGCTGAGGGTGAAACTCAGAACCTGGGCGATACCACCACCCTGCTGGACCCCAGTATAGTAGAAGAGATTATCAAAGGCAAGGATTGACAAGAAGATCGTACAATAAAAAAAGAGCAGGTAAAACGCATTAAACCTGCCGTTTTTCTATTTTTGCACCCCTTATTTATACATAGTTTATGTACGAACCAATAACGAATGAACAGTTGATAGCGGTAGCCCGCGAATTTGGCACACCCACTTATGTGTATCATGCTGAGAAAATAGCGCAGCAATACAATAAACTGAAGGATGCCTTTAAGGGCCACCCTACCAGGATATTCTATGCCTGCAAAGCGCTGACCAATATCAATGTGCTGAAGTACCTGAAGAGCCTCGGTTCGTCAATAGACTGTGTAAGTATATATGAAGTGAAGCTGGCTCTGAAAGCCGGTTTTGAACCCAAAGACATTTTGTTTACCCCCAACTGTGTTGATTTTGACGAGATAGTACAGGGTAAAGATCTGGGCGTGAACATCAACATTGATAATATATCGATACTGGAACTGTTCGGCCACAAATTTGGCAACTCATACCCTATATGCATCCGTATCAACCCGCATATAGAAGCCGGTGGCAATTACAAAATATCTACCGGCCACATAGACAGTAAGTTTGGTATATCCATCCACCAGTTGCGCCATATAGAGCGGGTGGTAAAGACCACCAAACTGAACGTAAAGGGCCTGCACATGCACACCGGCAGCGAGATAAAAGACGCAGCCGTCTTCCTGCGTGGACTGGAGGTGATGTTTGAAATAGCCCGCCACTTTGATAGCCTGGAATACCTGGACCTGGGAAGCGGTTTCAAAGTACCCTACCGTGATGATGAAATTGAAACAGACGTAGATACATTGGGCAGGCAACTGACCGATGCCGTTAAAGAATTTGAAACAGAATATGGCCGTCCACTGGAGATATGGTTTGAACCCGGTAAATATCTGGTGAGCGAGGCCGGCAGTTTTATAGTAAAGACTAATGTGATCAAACAAACACCGGCTACTGTGTTCGTAGGTGTCAACTCAGGCTTCAACCACCTGATACGCCCCATGTTTTACGATGCTTATCATAAGATAACCAATATATCCAATGCCAATGGCGTAAAACGTATATATACGGTAGTAGGTAATATCTGCGAAACCGACACTTTTGCCTGGGACAGGGTATTGAATGAGGTGAGGGAGAACGACCTACTTGTTTTCCACAACGCAGGAGCCTATTGTTTCGAGATGAGCAGCAATTTTAACTCGAGGTTGAAACCCGCCGAAGTGATGATAAAAGATGGAAAAGCATTCCTGGTTCGGGAGCGGGATGAATTTGAAGACCTGCTGCGCAACCAGTTAGAAGTATTATAAAAGCCTTGCAACCCGCACTTAGTGCGGGTTTTTTATTTTCCCGTCACTTCAAAAAATCGTATTTTTGTAAGGCTTTTAAAATATATAGAAAAACAATCAGAAAGTCAAGCGTTGGAGATGATGAAGGGTGCAGATGCGGACAAAAACGGTTGATAATCAATTATCTGAATTATCCACTTTGTTTTTCCACAATTGGTGAGTTTTTATTTTTCCCCCCATAGGTTCTTTTAGATACTTTCGTTGTCCGAGGATTTTTTCTAACGATTAACTTTTACATAACACAAAATATTTGATACCCATGGCTGCAGCTAAAAACAAGTCTGGTAAAGGGCTAAGTTTCTCCCGTCACTACACCAAGGACGGATTGAGCCCTTACGAAATGTTCGAGTACGATTACCGTACTTCAGTGATCCGTAACCCTAACGGGGAGAAGGTGTTTGAAATGACAAACGTGGAGGTGCCCAAACATTGGTCGCAGATAGCTACCGATATACTGGCTCAGAAATACTTTCGGAAAGCGGGCGTTCCCCAACCCGATGGCAGCCTGGGCAGGGAAACTTCTATTAAACAAGTAGCCCACCGCCTGGCCGACTGCTGGCGCGGATGGGGTGAAAAATACGGGTACTTCGCATCTAAAGATGATGCGCAGGTATTCTATGACGAACTGGTACACAGCATCCTCAACCAGGGTTGTGCGCCTAACTCGCCCCAGTGGTTCAATACCGGCCTGTTCAGCAGCTATGGTATAGACGGTAAAGCACAAGGTCACTATTATGTTGACCCCATAACAGGTGTACTGGAGCGTTCTAAAAATGCTTATGAGCGTCCTCAGCCACACGCATGTTTTATATTAAGCACCAGCGACGACCTGGTTAACGAAGGTGGCATCATGGACCTGTGGGTACGTGAGGCCCGCATATTCAAATATGGTTCGGGCGTAGGTACCAACTTCTCCAACATTCGTGCAGAAGGTGAGAAGCTGAGTGGCGGCGGTACATCCAGCGGCCTGATGAGCTTCCTGAAAATTGGTGACCGTGCTGCCGGTGCTATTAAGAGCGGTGGTACTACCCGTCGTGCTGCTAAAATGGTATGCCTGGACCTGGACCACCCTGAGGTTGTGAACTTCATTGACTGGAAAGTAGAAGAAGAGCAAAAAGTAGCAGCGCTGATAGCCGCAGGTTATGCATCTGACTATGAGGGAGAAGCCTACCGTACGGTTTCAGGCCAGAACTCGAACAACTCTATACGCATCCCCAACGAATTCTTCCGCCGCCTGGCGAATAACGAAGATTGGGAAATGGTAGCCCGTACAGATGGTAAGGTGATGAAGAAAATGCCTGCCAGACAAATATGGGATAAAGTAGCTTACGCTGCATGGCGTTGCGCTGACCCCGGTACACAATATGATACTACCATCAACGAATGGCATACATGCCCTGAAGGTGGCCCGATACGCGCATCCAACCCATGTTCTGAGTACATGTTCCTGGATAATACTGCATGTAACCTGGCATCGCTGAACCTGCGCCGTTATTTTGACGAAGATACCTGCAGGTTTGATGTAGAAGGCTTTGAATATATGGTACGCCTGTGGACGGTTGTACTGGAAGTATCGGTACTGATGGCGCAGTTCCCGTCGCCCGAAGTAGCGCAACTGAGCTATGACTACCGCACATTAGGTTTAGGTTATGCCAACCTGGGCTCTATGCTGATGGTGAGCGGCATACCTTATGACAGTGAAGAAGCCCGTGCTATTGGCGGGGCTATCACAGCTATCATGACGGGCGTTGCCTACCGCACATCGGCAGAGATGGCGGAAGCGCTGGGTGCATTCCCCCGCTTTGCAGAAAACCGCGAGCACATGCTGCGTGTAATGCGCAACCACCGTGCCGCCGCTTACGATGCTGCCGAGGCATACGAAGGACTGGAAACAAAGCCAATGGGTATCAATGCAAAGTATTGCCCCGACTATATGCTGAAAGCAGCTACCAAGGCGTGGGACGATGCAGTGCAACTGGGCGAGCAACATGGCTACCGCAACGCGCAGGCTACCGTGATAGCACCTACCGGCACTATCGGTCTGGTAATGGATTGCGATACTACAGGCATCGAGCCTGACTTTGCCCTGGTGAAGTTCAAGAAACTTTCAGGCGGTGGTTATTTTAAAATCATCAACCAGTCTATACCGCAGGCGCTGAAACACCTGGGTTACAACGCACAGCAGATAGACGATATAGTAAAGTATGCTAAGGGTCACGCCACATTTGCCGGCGCGCCTTACATCAACCACCAGAGCCTGAGCGAAAAAGGTTTCATAGCTGAGGAGCTGAAGAAACTGGACAATGCGGTAGAAAGCGCATTCGAAATAGGTTTCGTATTCAACGCCTACAACCTGGGCGAAGAGTGCCTGAAACGCCTGGGCTTCGAACCTGAGCAATACTTCGCGCCCGATTTCAACCTGCTGGAAGAATTAGGATTTACCGACGAAGAAATAGATGCCGCCAACGACTATGTATGTGGTACTATGATGGTAGAGGGCGCACCTCACCTGAAGGAAGAACACCTGCCAGTATTTGACTGCGCTAACAAGTGCGGTAAGAAAGGTGAGCGCTTTATTCACGCGCATGGCCACATACGCATGATGGGTGCAACACAGCCTTTCATTAGCGGTGCGATATCTAAGACTATCAACCTGCCGCACGAGGCTACCGTTGATGAAATAAAAGACTGCTACTACCTGAGCTGGCAGTTGGGCATCAAAGCCTGTGCATTGTACCGCGATGGTTCTAAGTTGAGCCAGCCGCTGAGCAATAAGAGCGACAAGAAGAAAAAAGAAGCAAAAGAAGATACGTCTGCTGCCGCTGAAGAAAGCCAGATAGTGGACATGAGTAAGCTGACTGTAGAAGAACTGCTGGAAGAAGTGAACAAGCGTGTACAGGCCAGCCCCGATACGCAACTGAAGCGTGAGCTGAGCCGCATAGTAGAGCGTAAACAGCTACCTGCCAAGCGTCGTGGTTATACCATCAAGGCCAAAGTAGGCGGGCAACCATTGTTTGTACGTACGGGCGAGTACACCGATGGTACGCTGGGCGAGATATTCCTGGATATGGCCAAAGAAGGTGCTACCATGCGAAGCCTGATGAACAGCTTTGCGATAGCAGTATCAGTAGGCCTGCAGTACGGCGTGCCGCTGGAGGAGTATGTAGATAAATTCACCTTTACACGCTTTGAACCGGCAGGTATCGTTGACCACCCGAATATCAAATCGGCTACTTCGGTGCTCGACTTTATCTTCCGCCTGCTGGCATTTGAATATCTTGACCGTACAGACCTGGTGCATGTACAGGACCCTGAAAGGATAGCCGCAGAAGATGCCGCCGCTAAACAGGAATTGTCGCAGGTGCGGATAACGCCGCCGGCTACTCAAAAGCAGAAAAATGTGAACCCCGCCCCCAAACCTGTAAGCGTGGCGGCACAAAACTCTGCTGATATAAAAAAGATGATGGGTACCAGCGCTGACGCGCCTGTATGCCGCAACTGTGGCAACATTACCTTGCGCAATGGCACCTGCTATATGTGCCCTAACTGTGGCACTACTACGGGTTGCAGCTAAGATGAATTTTAGTGGTTAATGCTTAATACGAATCCGCCCCCGAAAGAGGGCGGATTTTTTCATTTAACCAGCCTGTAGCCACTCACCGTATCAGTAAGTATAAAATATTGTCCAGGCAATTGTTTATACGGCACCAGCTCCCAGGGGCCGAGAAATGAGGTAGTTTTATCCATCGCATAGGTTAACGCATCAGCATCCTCGCTGATAACAATAGATGCTGTTTTCCCATATTCTGTAGTAGACAGCAGCCAGAACTCAAATGGTGTGCCCCATGTCATAGTCAGGGTATCCAACATAGGCTCAGTAGCGGCAACCAGCAGTTTTTCGTCCTTGTGTTGGGTAAGAAAGCGCCTCTCCCAATTGACACGTTCGGTGTAATGATAGTGCGACATATATATCCTGGCCAGGCCTGAGAGGACAATTAACAAGAAGACCGGTAGTAACAGTTTACGCTTATCCAAGACAGGGAAGACATCGTATACCAGCGGCAGACCCAATATAAGCGCTACCGGCAGGTACAGATTTTCAATATAAAAATCAGGGGTATTATCGTGGGGATAGGTAGTATTGACTAACAGCAGGTAAGCCCCGGATGCACCCGCTACCAGCATAAGCTGTATCCATTTCCGCTGCTTAATGAGTACGCCGCCTACCAATAAAAACGAAACAGGCATCCATATAAACTTACCCAAAAAGTTTGCTAACAATATGCGGTTGCTGGCCAGGTTGATCCAATTGGGGAATAACCGGAGCATATTGCTACGTTGCCCTGCTGCTACAGCATCATATGGATTGGTGAAGACCTTTGTTTTAACATAAAACAGAATGATAAACAAGACACTACCTGCCCAGAATAATCTTTTGTCAACTAAGGATTGTGTATTGACCGTAAAATAGGCTATGACAAAAAATGCAGGTATCCAGATAATTGGATGAAAACTTACTGCCAGTAAGATAACCGGCAGCAACATCATCAGCTTCCCCTTGTCCTTAACAGAGAGTGCCGTGCTTTTAAGCATAGCAAACATCACCAGCATGAATGCGCAACCCTGTGGCAGTTCGGCCTGCATCCAGAAGAAGGTCTTGGACACCAACATAACATTCAATAAGAGCAGGACTATGGCTATTTCATACTGCTTCAGTACCGTACCGCATACCCAATAGCACGCGGTATAATAGATGATAAACCCGGCAGAGTACATCAGCATAATAACTTCCAGGGGCAGCGACAGCTTTACCCCCGCTACAGGAAATGCCTGTGTAAATACCGCCCCGAAACGATATGCCTGTATGGCAAAACCATTGTTCTTGACGATATAAAACAGGTGATATGCTATATCCAGGAATATGGTACGCTCCTTATAAAATACTATAGCGAAAATCAGCAGGATAAGGTAAACGGCAAAGCCATATCTATACAGTTTCTTATACAATTTTACAGGAATTTTGGTTTGTTAAGTTAGATAATAATTGGCAGTTCCTGCAAAATCGATAGTTCCATCAGCAAAGCTTATCCATCCATCACGTCAAACGGCGTAACTTTATTACAGGTATGAAGGGAATATTGTTTACTAGGTTTACAGAACTGCAAGGGAAGCCTCCCTTTGAGAAGTTGTTGGACGTATTTATGGAGTTACTGCAGTTTACCAACGGAGATGCTACCGAGGCACTTGACTGGCTGACACAACTGGACAGGGAATATAAGCTAACCAGTGATGACTACGGTATAGGCAACTTTATAGAAGAGTTGAAAGAAAAAGGCTACCTGCGCGAGAATGCAAACGATGGTGCCTTCGCCATAACGGGCAAAACGGAACAAACTATTCGCAAGCGCTCGCTGGAGGAAGTATTCGGTAAGCTAAAAAAAGGTAATAAGGGCAACCACAGTACTTTTAAAACAGGTAACGGCGATGAACTGAATCCTGAAACACGCCCTTATGAATTTGGCGACAGCCTCGATGCCATCAATTATTCAGGCAGCATACGTAATTCCTATATCAATCGCGGTATAGACGAGCTGAATATGCAGCAGGAGGACCTGGAGATACACGAAATGGATTTCAAAACACAAACATCCACCGTGTTGATGATCGACATTTCCCACTCCATGATACTATATGGCGAGGACAGGATAACACCTGCTAAAAAGGTAGCCATGGCGCTTAGCGAACTGATAACCACCCGCTACCCCAAAGACACCCTTGACATAGTAGCCTTTGGTAACGATGCCTGGCAGATAGAGATGAAAGACCTGCCTTACCTGCAGGTAGGGCCCTACCATACCAATACGGTGGCAGGCCTGGAACTGGCGATGGATATACTGCGCCGTCGCAAGAATCCTAACAAGCAGATATTTATGATAACGGATGGCAAACCTACCTGCCTGAAGATCGGGAATAAATACTACAAAAACAGCTTTGGGATAGACAGTAAAATACTAAACAAAACATTGAACCTGGCCGGCCAGCTACGCAGGCTGAAGATACCTGTCATTACATTCATGATAGCCAACGACCCCTACCTGCAGTCATTTGTCCGCAACTTCACCGAAGTGAATAATGGCAAGGCATTTTACTCCAGCCTCGATGGGCTGGGTAGCTTCATATTTGAAGACTACGAGAAAAACAAGAAGAAGCGTATGCGCTAAGGCTTAGCTCACTAAGGTACCTACCGCCTTGCCGCTCACTACGTTGGCCAGGTTGCCGGGGGTATTCATATCAAATACAATTATCGGGAGGTCATTTTCCTGGCAGAGTGTAAAAGCGGTCATATCCATGACTTTCAGTCCTTTACTGATGACATCGCTGAAAGAAAGCTTGTCGTAACGGGTAGCAGTTGCATCTTTTTCAGGATCTGCGGTATAGATACCGTCTACACGGGTGCCTTTCAATATTACATCTGCTTTTATTTCAATGGCCCTCAGCGAGCCTGCAGTATCTGTTGTGAAGTAGGGGTTGCCTGTACCGGCTCCGAATATCACTACCCTGCCTTTCTCTAAGTGGCGGATGGCACGCCTGCGTATATATGGTTCGGCCACTTGGTCCAGCTTAATGGCGCTCTGCAGGCGGGTGTTCACACCTATCCTCTCCAATGCAGCCTGCAATGCCATGCCGTTTATCAGCGTCGCCAGCATGCCCATATAGTCGCCCTGTGCACGCTCGATTCCTGTTTCAGCCTCGTTCATGCCGCGGTAAATGTTACCGCCGCCTATCACTACTGCCACCTGTACGCCCAGGTCGGTAATAGCTTTGATGTCCTGTGCGTATTGGTCCAGCATTTTGGGATCAATACCGTATTTGCTGTCGCCCAACAACGATTCACCGGATAATTTGAGCAGGATGCGGCTGTACTTAGGAAGCATGAATATCTGATTTGGAATTGAGTGCAAAGAAAGAAAAAACTTTGCTTTTTATGGCATGATTTTGAGCCAAATGAATAGTTTTATTGGTGCAAAGCGTTTCCTGTTAATAATAAGGGCTATTTATAGTAGCCTGATTTTTATTTGTAAAGGGATGCAGCGTTGTATATGTACAAAAAAATATACTATACCGGGTTCCTGGCTTACGCTTGCCTGCTGATGCTGGCAGTAGTATTTTATAAAGAGCGAACGATACTATTGGACAATTCCCTGTTCCTGTTTGAAATGCTGAAAGATGACAGTTTTTCAATTCAACGAAACAGGTTTATCGTCATTTTTCCGCAATTATTGCCGTTGCTGGCCGCCAAACTTTCTTTGCCACTTAAGTGGGTGATGATCAGCTATTCAGCCGGCTATATGTTATATCATGTTGCTTGTTATACCCTTTGCGGGTTGCTCAAGAATTATCGTATGGCCATTACATTATTACTGGTCAATACGCTGATTGTAGCCCATACATTTTTCTGGCATCTGTCAGAACTGGGACTGGGCATATCCTTAATGTTCCCGTTATTTGCGCTGATTATTGATGCACAGCACAAGCTGTCAAAACCTGTAGTTTATACTTTGCTGACGGCGACAACTGCGATACTTGTGTTCTCTCACCCGCTTATCATATTTCCATTCTATTTTTTTTGTGCCTTTACATGGTTGAATAAAAGCCTGGATACCGATAGACGATCGTTGGTATATGTGACAGCTTTGTTTACAGCCGGTTTCCTGGCAAAAACTTTTCTACTGCCCGATACTTATGAAAACAACTCCATGGGACAACTGGCAAACTTTAAATGGTACTATCCCAATTATTTTAATACCTACTCCAACATCCGTTTTTTTGACAATTGGTTTTATGTGTATTACTGGTTGCCTGTATTCTATATCGCTGCACTGGTTTTCTATGCTGTAAAAAGAAGGTGGATTATGTTCCTCCTGGTGCTACTCGGTTGTTTTGTTTACTCACAAGTCGTAAATATCTCTTATCCGGAATACAGAAACACTCACGATTATCACTGGGAGTATATGTATATTACCTTATGCCTTTTCCTGGCATTACCCATAGTGTACGATGTGTTTCCAGCCATCAGTAAAAGGAAGTTTATTGTACCTGCAATAGTAGGACTGGTGGTACTCACCGCATTTTTACGCGTGAATATGATACGCAAAGATTACCGCGGCAGGATAGACTGGTACAGGGGTTACTTAGATAAGTACGGCAAAGAAAAAATGATAGTTGGCCTGCACGACAAACCCATGGGCAGTTTACTGATAGAATGGGCATCGCCGTACGAATTCTGGTTATTGTCAACAGTAGAAAGAGATACAACAGCCTCTATTATCATACATAAAAACGTAGATGAAATAGGTTGGGCATGGGACCAGTACCGGGGCTTTGTAACCACATGGGGCGTATATCCTTACAAAGACCTCAATCCACGCTATTTCAAATTCAGGGACACCAGCACCCACTACAGTGTGTATAGAGACCGGTAGTTATTCTTCAAAGGAGTAGATTTCAATATCATCTATTTTGAGTGTCGCCTTACTGCCTGGGTTCCAAAATAACACATAAACAGAATCAAAAGCATGGTCAGGCAGCTTCACATCAAAACTTACAGAGGTAGCCTCACCTGCATTGACAAATCTATTCACGCGAATCATGTTGCTTTTTATTTTTTCCCCATTGTCAATAAACCCAACAACGTATTGCAGCATCTTCCAATTTTCCCACTCCTCATCCATGAATTTGAACTTGGCCGTTGCTCTTACCCAATCCGCTTCTGCTTTACCGAAAGGGAATACAAGTTCCGGTGAATATTCCCTGTACGGATGAAAATACAGTGACCTGTTGCCCGCTATTGGGTTGACATCAGAGGCCGTTGTATCGTTCTCAAAGCCGTTGCTATATATCAGTTGCAGGTTCTTAGGTTCGCCTCTGTACAACTCGTCCGTATCTTTCAGCTTACATGTTTCAAACGGAACATTAAACCTGCCTACTACCGCCCAATAGTAGGCTTCAGTCATACCGGTTGGATCATACAGCCCATCTGGCCTATGTGCATTGTAAGTAAACCAGATATTGACATAGGCGAATACCGTCATTACAGCGAACACAGGCCACTTGATCCATCTGGTAGTCAAGAGCCATTCTACCAAAGCAGCTATCATCAGGAAAACTACTGCATAGCTCTGCACCATGGCTCTGCCACCCATACCACCATACCACCACACATCCCAGGCAGCAACGATGTAATAGTTTAACAAAAAGAAGCTGATAACAGCTACTCTGTTTTTGCCTTTCCACAAGTACACTGCCAATCCTGCAAACACAAAAAACATCAATGGTGTATATACCAGCCAACCACTGCGGTAGCTGAGTGTATAATTAAAAAAATGAGGGTCTTTCCAGGAAAAACCTTTGTCAGCATAACTGTACACCAGTGGCTTACCTGTTACATACAACCAATACAAAACCTGTACGGAACCGACCAGTACAGCACAAAGAACCGCCAGCAATACCGATTTGTAATGCTGCAACAAAAAACGAAACCTGGAAGCTATTGCTGCGGGTAAAATACTATTCATACCCCATGCCAATGGTATCAATACCGCAATCATCTCGGAGGGGCGAATGAGTATGGCCAGGCCGGTAAGCAAGCCTATTCTTATCGCGTATTTAGCTGTAGGGTTTGCATAAAAATTACCCGCGTTCAGCATCAGTAGGGTATAGATAGTAAACAACCAGCTATGTGTAAGCGTGACATCTACACCCGTATAGTTCAGGTAGTTGGTGCCAAACACTAATAGCAACAATGAAATGGCTGTAGCCGTATCGCTGAAATAGCGCAGCAGCAACTTCCTGAAATACCAGAGCCCCACCAGTGCCGCCAGCAGGCTCCATAGCTGCACCGCCACCTGGTAAGGTAATGAGAATCCATCTGCAGGATAGCCCATTGGTTTTGCCAGTACATGCGCAATAGCAAAAGCTGGCAGCTGCATTAATGCCAGGCCTGAAGTATAGGTAATAACCACGTTACCGCTCTCATGCACAAAGGGTTCGTAAGTAGGCGTAAAACCGTATTTATCAATGATGCTATCCCCGAATTTCTGCTCTTTCAGGTCGTGGTAAATAAATGTAGCGGGTAAATACCAGTAATAAGTGGCGGCATCCCAGCCCAGGCTGGTTTCAGGCCCTTTGTTGTTCCATTTAGGATAGAAAACAAATGCCGCATAGAGTATGATTGCGGTACACAGTATATAGGAGATTCGTGACAACATAAGCTCGTTACTACTTCAAAAATAATATTTATTCGATCCTACCATTGTAGGCTGTAATCACTACATCATCTATTACCATATCCTGGTCGCCCGCCTCGTTTAAAAAGCTGACTTCTATCCTGTCAAAAGGTTGTGCCGGTATTCTTATATCATAATATATCTTCTCCGGCATACCGCGCTCCAGGAACCTTTGCGGTTTCCAATCTTCCCCTTTTACTTCCTGTCCACCATTCCTGAAACGGAGGCGTGTTCGAAACAACTTCCATTCATCATATTCTTTATAGTTGTCTTTGTACACTGCTTCTACCCGCAACCATTCTTTGTTGCCGCCCGTATAGGATATTGTGACTATTTCAGAATTATTGCCCGGGGGTATATGCAGCATACCGCCTGTTACTTCAAAGAAGTCATTTGTGTATATCACCTGTTTGTCATACAACCGGCCTTTGTAAATGTCTGCTGCATCCTGCAATTTCAATACTTCTTCGTCTACCTTCCACCTTCCTATAACTGACCAATAGTATCTTCCCGACATGCTCATCGTGTTGTACATGCCGGAAAAAAGTACCCAAAAGTTGATATAAATAAAGAACAGAAAAACAGGGGTGGTTACGTACAAGAGCCATCTTCTCTTCAATATAAAATCAAAGCAATAACCCGCGATAAAGAAAATAACTGCGTAACTCTGTATCATAGCCCTGCCCCCTATTCCGGAGTACCACCATATATCCCATGCTGAAACGATATACAGGTTTAGAATAAAAAACGCCAGTATCGCTATCTTATTGCGGCCGTATTTCACAAACGGAATAATGCCAATAAAAATAAACAGTACCATAGGATTATACATCAGCCATCCATTCTTATAACTGGTGAGATACTCCCGTGTATGAGGTGACAGCCATGAAAAAGTCTTATCATCGTAGCTATATACAAAGGGACTGCCTGTAGTATACAGCCAGTACGCTACCTGCACGGAACATACGGCCAATGCTGCCACTACAGACCAACCGATATGATTTGCATTCTTTTTCAGGAAATTTACCTGCCTGCTGAATGAGGCCCGCGACAAACTTTCCATGCCCCATAGCAACGGCAATAGTGCCGCTATCATTTCTGAAGGGCGAACCAGTATAGCTAAGCCGGTAAGGCAGCCGATAGCCAAAGCCCTCCTCCGGCCCGGGCTTATGTAAAAATAGTGGGTATGGTACAAGAGCAGTGTGTATATAGTAAATAGCCAGCTATGTGTAATTGTGGCATCGTAGGCTGCATAATTTAAATAATTGGTACCGAAGACCAGCATCAGTAACAGTATAGCAGTTACTTTATCACTGAAATACAACAGTAGTAGTTTTCTGAAATACCATAGTCCGAACAACGCGCCAAACACCGCCCAAAGTTGCACTGCTACCTGGTAGGGCAACGAGAAGCCATCGGCAGAATAACCAGCAGGTTCTGCTACCCAATGAGCAACAAGAAATGCAGGCATGCTGAGCAATGCAACACCCGAGCTGTACACTATCACCCTGTTGCCACTGTTGTGCACAAACGATTCGGAAAAAGAAGGCGTGAATCCATACTTCTGAATTATACTGTCGCCGAATTTCTGCTCTTTCAGGTCGTGGTAAATAAAAACAGAAGGCAGGTACCAGTAATAAGTGGCAGCATCCCAACCCAGGCTGCTTTCTGTGCCTTTGTTTCTCCACTTGGGCAAGTAGATAACCGACACGAACAATACAGCGGTTACACTAAGGATATAAACAGAGCGGGATAGCATATAAAGAAAGTAAGGTACAACAAAAAGCCATCACGCTGTAGCGTGACGGCCTTCCTATATTTTGTACCAGATGATTATTCAAAAGGCATTTTCACAATCTTAGCCTTTACAGCCTTGTCGCGAATCATGATGTTGATCTCATTGCCCTCAACCGCCAGGTCTTTACGTACATAACCCATGCCTATGGCCTTGTTCAGGCTGGGGGATTGGGTGCCCGATGTTACGAAGCCTATTTCCTCGCCCTCGTTGTTCTGTATTTTATAGTGGTGGCGGGGTATGCCTTTGTCCACCATTTCGAAGCCCACCAACTTACGGCTAATGCCTTCAGCTTTTTGCTTCTCCAGTATCTCACGTGCGGTAAAGTCTTTTGTGAATTTAGTGATCCAACCCAGGCCGGCTTCCAGCGGAGAGGTGGTATCATCAATATCGTTACCATACAGGCAGAAGCCCATCTCTAAGCGCAACGTATCGCGCGCACCCAGGCCTATGGGTTTCATTCCTTTTGGTCCGCCTACGCCAAATACAGCATCCCATATTTTTTCACCGGCACCATCCTGGTCTTCAAAGTATATCTCTACCCCACCGGCACCTGTATAACCTGTAGCGCTTACCACCACGTTATCTACTCCGGCAAATTTGCCTTTTACAAAAGTGTAGTATTTCAGGTTGGTGATGTCCATATCCGTCAGCTCCTGCATATACTCTACCGCCTTGGGGCCCTGTACTGCCAGCAGGCCTGTTTTGTCAGAGATATTGTGCATCTCCACACCCTTGGTATTGTGCTTGCTTATCCAGTTCCAGTCTTTCTCTATGTTCGAGGCATTCACCACCAGCATATACACGTTGTTGGGCTCTATGGCATACACCAGCAGGTCGTCCACTATGCCACCCTGCTCGTTGGGCAGGCAGCTGTACTGCGCCTTTCCGGGGGCGTTCAGTTTGCTGGCATCGTTGCTGGTCACACGCTGTATCAGGTCCAGCGCATCGGGGCCCTTCAGTATAAACTCGCCCATATGGCTCACATCAAACACACCCGCATTTTTGCGTACGGTAGCATGCTCGTCGTTGATGCCTGTATAAGAAATGGGCATGTTGTAGCCTGCAAATTCGGCCATCTTGGCGCCCAGCGCTATATGTTTGTCGGTAAATGGAGTATTCTTCATATTTTAATATTAATGGGCGCAAAGATAAGATTTGCACAGAGAAATAATAGGACTGCTTTTCGACGGTGGCATTATATTATTGGTTATATAACGATTTTATTATCTTGAACTCTTTATCATTGAATTGTGAAAGAACCGATTTACCTGGAGCATCTGTCGAAAGACAGGAAGCTGGCGCCCCTGCTGAAAGCGCAACCTGCTAAAAAAGTAGTGCGTCGCAAAAACGTATGCCTGCACCTGATGGCCTCTATCATGAGCCAGCAATTGTCCGTTAAGGTGGCTAAGGTGATCTACCACCGTTTTTTGGAGCTATATAATAA
>DATCSV010000419.1:0-2970 GCA_036568285.1 Flavipsychrobacter sp.
TGCCTGATGAGGTAGTTGCCCATACTGTGAAAGAACAGGCTTAGGTTACCACTTCCCATTTTCCCGTTTAGCTTGTAAGCTTGTATCGTATCCAGCACAGCGGCGTAATCAATATAGGCATGCCGGGCGTTTTTTATCGCAAACAGGTAATTGCCCAGTTGTTTTTTGGTAGTAGTGATGCTGGGGTAGTCGAGCATCATTACATTTACATCGTGCTGCGATGCCATCATCATACCCCTGTTTACTTCTGAGGTAAATATCTTGCCCATACCTTCGGTATACACCACCCAATCTTTGTTTTTATGCGGCACCAGGCTGATGGCTTTAGCCAAATCACTCACCTGCAATACATGCCAGCGGCCATCGTATGCGTATACAAAGAAGTACATGAGCTTACCTGTTCCACGTTCTTCACTCATGAACCTCAAGCTGTCTTTTGTAAGAAACCGGTTGGTGACAACAACGATGGAGGTATCAACGCGCGAGAGATCAGTTTTGTAGTTCTTTTCCAATACCAGCCTGTTCCACCATTCTTCTTTATTAAAAGGATAGTCCTGGCCATATGTAGCAAAGGAGTAGGATGTTAGCAGTAATATGATTAATATCCTGTACATATAATAGTAACAAATGCGGGTTTTGTACGGTTTAAAGTTAGGCTGATTTTACCTAACCCTTTTCAGGGGATAGATATTCGGGCATTTATAAGTATTTTCAACCCTCAATTTATTATGCTATATATGAATGTATTTAAGCAGGCTGCATTGCTGGCGGCAGTATTGGTCATTACATCGCCGGCCATAGCGCAGAAGAAACAACTGACTATGGCGGAAGCTACCAACGGATTGTTTACCACACTGGCGCCTGCCGGGCTGAAGAGCGCAAGCTGGGAGCCGGGCACCAACAAGCTGTACCATGTGGTGAAGTCAGGTAAAGGCGAAGCATGGGTGTCGGTGCGTTTTCCCGGCATGCAGGTAGATACCGTGTTGCGCCTGGATGAACTGAATAACAGGCTGGACAGGAAAGAACCATACAAATCGTTGCCTGCCATACACTGGATAAACAAAGGGCTGGTATGGGTGAAGAATGGCGACGAACTGGTGCAGGGCTTGGCTACCGCCGGTGGCTTTATGTGGTCTAAATGGGTGACACTGCCCAAAGATGCAGCCAATATAACGGTGGATGAATACCAGAATGTAGCCTACACAGTAGAGAACAACCTGCACCTGGTAGACCGCGACCGCAAACAGCATGTTGTAACCAACGATAAGAACGAACACATCATTAGTGGTCAGTCGGTACACAGGAATGAGTTTGGTATCAATGGTGGTATCTTCCTGTCACCGATGGGCAACTACCTGGCTTACTATCATATGGATGAAAGTATGGTGGCCGACTATCCCGTAGTGGGCTGGGGCGGACTGCCGGCAAAATCGAAGAATATAAAATACCCCATGGCGGGCGGCACATCGCACCAGGTGAAGCTGCATGTGTATAATCCTACCACGGGTAACACAACGGTCATCAATACCACCGGCGACCCGGAACAGTACCTTACCAGCATAACATGGAGCCCCGATGAGCATTATATATACATTGCCGTGCTGAACCGCGAGCAGGACCATATGTGGCTGAACCAATACAACGCGCAGACAGGGGTATTTGTAAAAACATTGTTTGAAGAAACCAGTACTAAATACGTAGAGCCACTGCACCCGTTAAAATTCCTGGCGGGTGAGCCGGACAAGTTTATATGGATGAGCCAGCGCGATGGTTATATGCACATGTACTTGTATAATACCGATGGTAAGCTGCTGAAACAACTGACCAAAGGCAACTGGATAGTGAATGAAATAGCGGGCGAAAATGAGGCAACTAAAGAATTCATCATTACGGCATCTAAAGAAAGCCCGCTGGAAGAACATATATACGCCGTACACCGTAATACAGGTAAGCTGCGCCGTATAGATACAGAACCGGGATGGCACAACCCGACTGTAAACGAAAACGGCAAATATATACTGGATGTGTACAGCAGCGCCGATGTGGCTAAGAGAACCGTTGTGCGCAGCACCGATGCCAATTACGTTCAGCTACTAAAAGACGCAGGCGACCCGCTGGCAGCCTACGACCGTGCCGAAGTGCGCAGTGTAGAATTGAAAGCGGACGACGGTACGCCGTTGTACGGCAGGCTGGTGCTCCCATCCAATTTTGACCCCAACAAAAAATATCCTGTAATAGTGTACCTGTACAACGGTCCGCACGTACAGTTGGTACGCAACGCATACCCCGCCAGCCGCAACCTGTGGTACGAGTACCTGGCGCAGCATGGCTATGTGGTGTTTACTATGGACGGGCGCGGCAGCAGCAACAGGGGACTGGCTTTCGAGCAGGCTACCTTTGGCAAGCTGGGCACGGTGGAAATGCAGGACCAGTTGAAAGGTGTGGACTACCTGAAGTCGTTACCTTTTGTTGATGACGACCATATGGGTGTGCATGGCTGGAGCTACGGCGGATTTATGACCACATCGCTGATGCTGCGACACCCGGGTGTGTTTAAAGTCGGTGTTGCAGGTGGACCGGTTATCGACTGGATGATGTATGAGATCATGTACACCGAGCGTTATATGGATTCTCCCAAAAAGAACAAGGCGGGTTATGACAACAACAACCTGCTGAACTATGTGAAGAACCTGGACGGCAAACTATTGGTAATACACGGCACCGACGATGACGTGGTGGTATGGCAGCACTCGCTCAACCTAATCAAAAAATCGGTGGACGAGGGTGTGCAGATAGACTACTTCGTGTACCCCGGCCACCCGCACAACGTACGCGGCAAAGACCGTGTACACCTGATGCAAAAGATAACCGACTATTTTGATTTGTATTTGAAATAGGCTGTCAGAATCAGTCCCGATAGCTATCGGGATATCAGGATTTAAGGATACGCACGATGCATTTATCCTGAAA
>DATCSV010000420.1:0-2459 GCA_036568285.1 Flavipsychrobacter sp.
ACTCAAAATCAATAAGATTGTATTTTTCGGTTAGTTCCCAATGCGGAAGTTTCTGAGCGGAAAGGTCGGGCGTACTACCCGCCTGGCGCACTACCTCATTATCTTCAGCTGATTTGCCTGATGGTACGCTGCTGTGTGGCAGATTGGGCAGCTTCACCAATATATCGTGCAGTTCTTTTTCCAGCGCATCCAGTTGCTCACCCAGTGCTTTGGTCTTTTCTTTGTTCTGCGCTACGGTGGCTTTTATCTTTTCCGCTTCCTCTTTATTGCCGGCACCCATTAGTTTGCCTATCTCTTTAGATGCGGCGTTGGTGGCAGCCAGCAAGCCATCGTTTTCTGCTTGTATGCTGCGGCGCTGTTCGTCCAGTGCTACAATGCGGTCTACCAACTCCGTTTCTTTGAAGTTCCTCTTTTCCAGTCCTGCGACAATCAAATCCTTGTTCTGCCTGAATAGCTGTATCTGAAGCATTATGATGTTGTTTCGGGGCAAAGATAACCAAAAGGGTAAAGGGTTTGAATAGTTTTATACTGCCTTAGGAGGGTATAAGCGGCTACAGATATTTTACTATAACAATTAGTGTTTGAGTTGTTCCAGCCCTTTATCTACAGCTGTTACCGCCCTTGCGTGCAATTCTGCATTCCCCTTATCCATTTTTCTTAGCAAGCTGCGGCATTCCGATAAGAAGACCTTTGCAAAATCAGGGTCATGCTGTGCTATCTCCTTACTGTTATCTATGATGTCCGCATATTTTATTGTTTGTGCGTCCGGGCTGGCCTGTACTATGCGCCCAGACTCTTTTTCTTTCCTGCTTCGCCTGTTCATGCGGGGAAAGTCTTTCTTAATATATACATCGGTAAGTTCCACTACCAGGCCCAGGGTTTCCAGCGCTACATCCTTATCCATTTTTTGTAGCAGAAATTCTTTCAGTTCGTCTCCGGTAACCCTGGTATCCTCCAACACATCGTGCAGTAAAGCTGCTGCTAACACTGCGGTGTTATCCGTGTATTGGCTGCATAGTTCCATTACCCGTACAGGGTGCACTATATACTGGTCCGGTGTATACTTTCTTCGTTGCTCACCATGGGCATGGTCGGCAAAATCGCGTATGGCTTCTAATACTTTATCCATCGTATAGTGCATAACATATTGCCGCAAAGATGGTTTTCAACTCAATAATTGACATCACGTACGCTGCTTTTTTGTTAACCGTTCGTTAACGACTTGTAAAGCGGTCGTTAACGATGCTTCCGTTTTTGAACAGAGGCGTACCACCGCCACATATTTGCACCATACTACAAGATATTACGCAGCATATAGAGGAAAAGAGAATAGCTGCACTAAAAAAGGGATTTAGCAAACTAAAAAGAAATTGACAGGCTGCGGTATTTATACCGCCGGCAATCTGTAAGAGTCTCTCTCTTATCCCTTATATACAGAAGCCCTTTTCAGGGCTTCTATTTTTTACTTGAGGTTAATAATTTTTGCACCCGAACCCTTAGGCTCTGACCGCCCTGACCAGGTACCGTGCAACTATCAATGCCATCAGCAGGAACATGGCGAACATCTGGTGCAATTCGGCCAGTATCTCAAATGTGCCGAACTTGCCAAACGTCATCTGCGGGGCACTTATTACAGTAAGGATACCCAATAACACTTGTACCCATACCAATACGAATGGCCACCAACGCGCCTGCTTCAAATAGTCCGATTTCGCCTTTGCAGCAGCTGTGGCAGCTGCGCCAAACCAGAACATGGTCAGCGTAAACAACAAGTAGGCCAGTTGACGGTGCATAAAATGCACATTGATAGGATGGTTGACCCAGCTTTCTACCCAAAGGGTGTCCGGCAGGTACATGGTATTGATGTCCGGCCAGGTAGGCGCACTCATGGCTGCCTTCAGCCCGGCCATAAAAGCGCCGTACACCAATTGTACACCCAGTACTGCAATTACGATGTTAGTAAAGTTTCGGAAACGGGTATTGTACACCACCTGCTGCCCGGGCACCATTAGTTTCAGTGCAAACCACAATGTGTAGCAAAGCAGTATAAGCGCCGCTATGAAATGCAGGGCCAGCTTAATGTGGTTGACATACAGGTCAGTGTCGTTCAGCCCGCTGGCTACCATTATCCAGCCCACCAGGCCCTGTGCGGCACCCAGTATGAACAGGATAACAAGCGGGATGATCATATCCTTCTTGAAATAACCTCTTACCAGGAAGTAAATAAACCCTATTGCAAATACCACCCCTAACAGCCGCGCCCACAGCCTGTGAAACCATTCCCAGAAAAAGATGAACTTGAAATCATCCTGCTCAAAGTGCGCGTTCAGGTATTTGTATTGGGCTATCTGCTTGTATTTGTCAAAGGCGGCCGCCCATTCGGCATCACTCATAGGCGGCAGCGCGCCCATTATTGGTTTCCATTCCGTAATAGACAAACCTGAGCCTGTAAGTCGGGT
>DATCSV010000421.1:0-3060 GCA_036568285.1 Flavipsychrobacter sp.
TTTTTGAAGAAGGTCTGCCTGCCCTTTTTCTGCGGGGGAAAGCCCTCGAAGCAAAAACTGTTGGCCGGCAGTCCTGACTGTACCAATGCGGGTAATACTGCACTGGCACCGGGCAGGCATTCCACCTCAATACCCTCACGCACACACTCCCTCACCAGCAGGAAGCCGGGGTCGGATATGGCGGGAGTGCCGGCATCGGTAAGCAGGGCCAGCGTTTTGCCGGCCTTCATTTCTTCCAGTACCTTTTCCAGTGTTTTGTGTTCGTTGTGCTGGTGGTGCGGGTATAGCGGCTTGTGGATATTGTAGTGGTTCAGCAATACGGAGCTGGTGCGTGTGTCTTCGCAGAGTATTGCATCCACGCTACGCAGCACTTCTACGGCACGGTAGGTAATATCGCCCAGGTTGCCTATAGGCGACGGTACCAGGTACAGCCGTATGTCCTTCTCCGGTCGCAATAAATTAAGCTTCGATTACTGAGATGTCGTATTGCTCCATCACGGGATTGGCCAGCAGTTTTTTGCATGCGTTGTCGGCTATGCTTTGGGCTTCTTCTTTAGTGCCTGCCTCTATGTTCAGCGTTATGTGTTTGCCTATGCGTACGCCCTCTACCTGTGCCATGCCCAGGTTGTGCAGGCTGTTGTTTACAGCTTTACCCTGTGGGTCCAGCAGTTCTTTCAGGGGCATTACATTTATGTGCGCTATGTATTTCATCACTGTTTCTTTTTACGCTTCGCTTGGTTTATGAATAAATGACAATATTATATACAATATAAAGATGACGGGAATTACAGCCACACCCAATACAAACCACCCGGCTACACCAACTGCTATCATTACCAGTTGCGGCCATATGGTAGCCATGCTGAACCGTGAGGGGATGAACTTGATAAAGCGTATACCCGACAGCATCAGCCAGCTAAACAGGGCTATGATGGCGTATATAGCCCACTTGCTTTGCAATGCGTTACCTATGCCCATAGGGTTGTACCAGTTGATCAGCGGCAGGGAAGCAATGAACAGCCCCGCAGCAGGTATGGGCATACCCCTAAAGAAGTTTTGCTGTGACGCATGCGATACGTTATACCTTGCCAGCCTTACTGCCCCCGCAGCTACAAATATAAAGGCGGGTATCATGGCGCTCATGTTTACATCCAGCGCATACGGCTCTGCCATATAGCTGGCCCACAGCATCTTAAACAATATCATAGATGGCGCTACGCCAAAGGAAACTACATCCGCCAGGGAGTCGAGGTCTTTGCCGATAGGGGAAAATACCTTCAGCGCCCTTGCCGCAAATCCGTCCAGTGTATCGAACAGGGCGGCCAAGGCAATAAACAAAGCGCCCATATATGCCTGTTCGGTACCCAATACCCAATATTCACCGCCATTGAAAGAAGATACAAACGGCTGCGAATTGAGAATAAAAGCAATGGCAATGCACCCGCTTACCAGGTTGGCCAATGTCAGCAAATTGGGTAAATGCTTCATGTGTGGGCAAAGATAATAGCTTATTGCGGATGCCAAATGAAAATTAAAAACAAAAGGCAGGATAACGCATCCTGCCTTTGCAAATATCTAATATGTGGGTTTATAAAAATGAAAACCCTAAGCTAAGTTGTATGGTTGATAACCTCCATGTTTCGTTAATGCCGGGCGCGTTGGTAGCCTGGTCGGTGAGCCCGAAGGTATAACGCACACCTGCATGCAACTTCAGCGGCAGGTTCAGTTGCAGGCCTACTACACCGGCAAAATCGCTTTCGCCAAACACATTGGCAGCGGGTTTGTTCAGGAATTTGTCTTTATCGTTTATGCTGAGCAACTGCGAAAACTGTGGCCCGAGCTGTATGGTGGCGTTGCCAAACAGTTTCAGGTTCAGCAACAAAGGTATGTGCAGGTAAGTTGCCGAGAAGTTACCATTGGACGTGGAGTCCATAGGGTTCAGCAGATAACCTGCTGCATCAAATACACCGCCATTTCCGGTAAACGAGGTTGTGCCTATCAGCACCTCTGCCTGGCCGCCTATCTTTTTTACGCCGACACTGGCAAATGCGCCGCCCAATACGCCCGACCTGTATCCGCCGGACCACGTATTACCGCTCATGCGGGTAAAGTTCATACCTGCTTTTATACCCAGGTCTACTTCCAGCGGGCCGGGTTGTGCAATGGCCATTACAGGCAGAAAAGCGAAAACTGACAACAAAAACTTTTTCATCTTAATAGCTTTTATACTTAGCAAATATATTAAACCTCAATCAATTACACTTCGATTATACCTTTCTCCCCGCATCTATCACCAGGAATTCATTTTTCAAGGGCAGGGTATTGCGGACTATCGCATCAATAAAATCCTGCCCGTACACAGGGTAATACTCAATGAAGTTCTCCCGACGCTCCTGCAAGCTGTTACCCGGAAATAACACATCCTTTAGTTTGGCTATCCGCTGTAGTTCAGTTGCATGTTTCTTTTTCTCCGCCCGCAGCATTTTTTTCTCCAGTACGGTGAACTGATGTTTTATTTTGGCCAAGGCAGCTTCGGCTGATGCACCAAGTGTCGGATCCAGCGCTATGGCTTTGTTCTTCAATTGTTGTATAACAGCCTCTATGGTGTTTTGTTCGGTAGTGGTGGACAGGCTGGTATCTTTACGTTCTGCCATATAGTCGTTTACCAGTTGCTCGTATGGCTTGAAGATATCTGCCGTACTTATATTGATCTTGTGCTGTAGTTCATTGGCTTGTCGGTTTACCCATAGCACCGACTGCCGGAGCAGTATAGCCGGGTAGAAGACCTTGTAGTGATTAAACAGTTCTTTTAATTGTAGCCAGTAGGCCACTTCGGCCCCACCGCCTATAAATGCCACATCGGGCAAAATGGTTTCCTGCAATATGCCCCTCAGTATCACATTCGGGCTGAAGCGCTCGGAGTGTGCCTCCAGTTCAGCTAATAATTCCTCTTCGGTCCAGGTGATATCTGTATTCAGTACTATCCATTTACTGCCGTTCCTTTCTATACGTTCACGCAGATTATCCTGCAGGTAAAAGAGGTTGATATCCCGGGGGTAC
>DATCSV010000422.1:0-2643 GCA_036568285.1 Flavipsychrobacter sp.
AACAGTCTGTTAGCGGCGCTTAATTATTTGAAGATATTTCCTTACACCAATGTGTTCAGCACTTCATTCATATTACGTACTGCTTCCGCAGAGGCATTGAATTTAGCCTGCTCAGCTTCGTCCAGTTTGTAATCGATGATCTTCTCCCAGCCGTTCCTGCCTATTACTACAGGCACGCCTAAGCAGATGTCCTTCTGGCCATATTCGCCGTCCAGGGCTACGCAGCAGGGGAAAACTTTCTTTTCATCACGAATGATGCTTTCTACCAGTGCGGCTCCTGCAGCACCGGGTGCATACCATGCTGATGTACCCAGTAGCTTGGTCAGCGTAGCACCACCCACCATAGTAGCTGCAGAGATACTTTCCAGTTGCTCGGCAGACAGGTAAGACGATACAGGTACACCCGCCAGTGTTGCCAGCCTGGTCAATGGTATCATGGTTGTATCGCCGTGGCCACCTATCACAGTAGCGTGCAGGTCGTTGGGCGAGCAATTCAGTTCTTTTTGCAGGTAGCACTTAAAGCGTGCGCTGTCCAGTATACCACCCATACCTATTATCCTGTGCTTGGGCAGGCCGGTAGCCTTCAGTGCCAGGTAGGTCATAGTATCCATCGGGTTCGATATCACTACTATAATGGTATTAGGTGAGTGCTCCAGCAGGTTCTTGGCTACTGTCTCCACTATCTTCGCGTTGGTGCCTATCAGTTCCTCACGTGTCATGCCCGGCTTGCGGGGTATACCCGACGTGATAACACATACATCAGAGCCTGCAGTCGCGGCATAGTCATTGGTCACACCCGTTACACGTGTGTCAAAGCCCAACAGAGAGGCTGTCTGGGTTATATCCAGCGCCTTACCTTCAGCAAAACCTTCTTTAATATCCACTAACACCAGCTCATCCACCAGTTCCTTGCGCGCAATGTTGTCGGCACAGGTAGCGCCTACAGCACCGGCACCCACTACAGTTACTTTCATTTATAGTATTTTTTAGAGTTAATAATGAAAAAAATCGCTGCAAAGATAAATAATGGCAGGGCTAAACGGAAATTTCATATAAAATTCTAATATTATTCATGACATGGTAACACAAAAGGGTAAAATTCCATGTATATTTGCAATACATCCCACGTCCCTATCAGAAGATACATACATTATAATGAATTAAAACATTGTCACCCATGCTTAAAAAATACGAATCGAAGTCGCTGCTGACACTTGCAGCCATGCTTTTTGCTTTGCTCACACTGGCGGGTGTTTTCCTGGTATCAGTAATAGAGTTTTCGCAATTGGGCCATTAATCCGCCTCCTGCGGTATTACTCAAAGAATAAGCGCACCCCTCAGGGGTGCGCTTATTCTTTGGATCGGTTCTGTTAATTTGCTCTTTTAGCATAAGACACCACCGACAGGTGGATGATCTCGTGCAGGTTACTGGTTAGCTCTTCGCGGTCAATATCATCCTGTTGCTGCGCCTTCTGTACCAGTTTCACTGCCATGGCCATCAGCGATTGGTTGATGAGGTTCATATTATTGATCAGCAGTTGTACTTTATCTGCCGATTTAGCCCTGTTTATGGGGCTCAGTGCTTTGTTTACGGTATATCCTGCCAGGCGTGAGAAGATGACGATTTGCTTGTTCATTTTGTTTGCTGTATTTGAGAGTTGATGATTATGACAGCAAAAATGTAAATCACCACGTACTCAGGCAAACATCTGTTAAGGGTTAACCTGCGGTTTACAATCGGTTAACATTTTGTTTACATATCCTATTTCCTGCGAATATTTATAGCCCTGCGCTTCTGTTTTATTTCAAAATACACGGTCTTTTCGTCATTGGTCAGCAGGTCGGCTTGCTGGGCATACTCTGTGGGCTTAAAGTTGTCATCAAAGGCTAATTCGCTCAGCGCCACCGTATAGACACCCGCCGGCAGGTTAAAGTAAAATTCTCCGTTCTCGTCGGTAAGGGTGGAGTATGAGGCACGTACAGAGTCGTTGCTGGTAACTGTCACTTTTATATTGCCTGCTTTAAAGTCCATATTGGAGTTCTTATCCAGTATTACATTCAGCTTGCCGGACAATACTTTACTCTTCTTGTAGGGTACATATATGGTCCTGTTTCCGGTCACGGCATAGGCTTGTATTGTACCGCCCTGCGGTATCCATCCCTTTATCTTGCTGGTATAGCCAAAGTCGGCCTTGTAGGTTTTCTTTTCTACGTTCTTGAATATGACAATCCCCTTTTCGTTTGACACAAAGAGGTTGTCATTCAGGGCGACCATCTGGCCGGATATCGGCCCTTCACCATCATCCAATTTTCCGTTCACATTTTCGTCCTTAAAGAGCACTAGCTTCAACTGGTAATACTTCCGCACAGGCAGGAAGGGTACGTTCAGCCTGATACGTAGCGATGCGGTAATATAAGGTTCTATCGTTACCTGGTGCAGGGGCACAATACTGGTAATATTAAAGTCGAACCCCCGCCTGTAATTGTGGTATAATAAATTGGCCAGCACGTTCGATGTTTCATCGCCGGATGGTTGCGACTTGTTATAGTTCATCTGCGTGCGGATGACCAGGGCACGTTTAAACAGGTTCAACTCAGCATAAGGGCTCAATACGAGTCTGCGGTAGTCAGCGGGGTTCTCCA
>DATCSV010000423.1:0-6322 GCA_036568285.1 Flavipsychrobacter sp.
AAACAAAGAGCTGGGGCCGGAAATGAAGAGTACGGGTGAGGCCATACGTTTCATTAAGAACCTGCGCGACCCATGGTTCCGTACTTTATACAAAGAGCGTAGTATGCACCTGAGCAAATAAAAAAATGTGGTAAACAGTACTAAAACCCTTAATATTACGTTGACTAAAAAACCAATTCTTATGAAAAAACTCACTACACTAGTGTGCTGTTTCGGCATTGCCTCCGCCGCATTTGGCCAGGCGCATGTATTTACTAAGGCTAATGGACCGCAGAACCCTACGGGTATAGACACTATCTACGGCACTGTACTTAGCTCGGTGCCCCAGGTGCCGGACGGGCAGTTGCATACCTGGGATCTTTCAACAGTTATCCTTGCCAGCTATAGATATTACGCGCAGTTTTCTACTGCAACCGGCTTTGCCAATGCCACGCATGCTAATACGGCCTATGTAGAAAATCAGGGCATGTCTTATGTCACCAATTTTATGTTCTCGATAGACAATTCTGGCATAAAAACACATGGTGAGCGTTTAGTCAGGCAGGCTTTCCCCCTGGGAGCACAAACTATGAATCCTAATGATAGCCTGGTAATAAAGGCGCAGGATGTCGTTTACTCTACTCCGCAGGTACAGATGCCCTACCCCGCCACAATGGGCACCAAATGGAACGCAACTTCCAGGGCGGTTTTTAACATGGAACTGACTGTAAGTCCGGTCTATAACAAAGCCTCTGCAGAACGCAGGTCTACGATTAACTCTACCAGCGAGGTGGTAGGCTGGGGCAGGCTTTCTATAAAAAGGCTGGATGGCAAGCCCTCAGGCACTAAGCACGTACTGCTGGTGAAGAGTACCATCACCACGCAGGACAGTTTTTATGTAAATGGCGCCGCAGCACCAGCTCCGTTGTTACAAATGGCAGGTCTGCAGCAAGGACAAACCCAGGTAGTATACCAGAAAAGCTTCTACCGCGAGTACGAGATGATGCCTATGGCCAACATCACTTACGAAGACGCTACTTTTGATGACAGCAAGAAAAAAGATGTAAACTTTCATTGCCAGCGCCTGCCCTACCCTGATAATGTAGAAAACGTACATACCGGCTTGATGGCGGAAATATATCCCAACCCATCAAATGGCATATTTACTATTAATATTCCTGAAGCAGGCAACAGCCAATGGTCGTATACCGTAACCGATGTGACCGGCAAGCTGGTTACAAATGGCCAATTGAACGAAAGTAAAACATTGGTTTCGTTGCAAGGTACCGTAGCACCCGGCTCTTACATCGTCACTATCCTGCAAGACGGTTCAGCCATCAGCGGACAGAAGTTAGTGATACAATAGTATATTATAACATAATGTAAAACAGCCCTGTTTATGCGGGGCTGT
This sequence comes from Flavipsychrobacter sp., assembly GCA_036568285.1. GTDB lineage: Bacteria > Bacteroidota > Bacteroidia > Chitinophagales > Chitinophagaceae > UBA5543. The sequence goes on from DATCSV010000423.1 coordinate 1,391, forward strand.
TTTTTTATGGGCAATATAATATATGTATAAACAGCTTGCTGCACCACAGACTATGCATAAACACATCGGTTATTGATGAAACTGTTTTCTCTTCGGAAATAAGCCCTATATATTTGCCCGCCAAAACAAAAGAGCAATGAAAAAGATAGTGCTGGCAATCATCAGCATGGCCACGGTACAGACTACAGTAGCACAACAATTATCCGGCATGCTGGATTCAGTAATTATTTCCGGCAACCGTATAGAAGAAGCCTACGGCAGGCAAAACAGGAATATAGAAGTGCTGAACAGCAGGCAGATTAAAGCCTTGCCGGTAAAAAGCACAAACGAACTCCTGTCATATGTAGCAGGTGTAGACCTGCGCCAGCGTGGCCCGGTAGGCACACAGGCAGATATAGCCATCGACGGCAGCACTTTCGACCAGGTGCTGGTACTGATAAATGGTGTAAAAATGTCTGACCCGCAAACCGGGCACCATATGCTGAATATCCCCATTCCCATAGGTGCGATAGAACGTATTGAGGTAGTACGCGGACCGGCAGCACGCACCTATGGTGTCAACGCTCTGGCAGGTGCCATCAATATAGTAACCAAAACACCGGTACAGGATGAAGTATTTGCACAAGCCTATGCGGGCAGCAGCATGAAGCAGGATACAGCTACGGGAGAGACATTCTATGGCTGGGGTGCCCAGGCATCGGCGGCTATTGCTGCCGGAAAGCACTCGCATATACTGTCTGTAGCGCACGACGAGGGTAATGGCTTTCGTTACAACACCGCCTACGATGCATACAGGCTGTTTTACCAAAATCGCATCAACATCAACGACAACAACAGTATAGAGGCTATGGGCGGTTATATTAACAACAGTTTTGGCGCTAATGCTTATTATGCCGCTCCGGTAGACAAGGAATCAACAGAAGCTGTGGAAACGGCGATAGGTAGCATACGGTACAACTATCGGCCTAACAATAAGCTCACTATCAGCCCGCGTGTGAGCTACAGGTACAATAACGATGATTACATCTTCGTAAAGCAAAAACCTGAACTGTACCACAACATCCACGAAACCAACGTAGTAACCGGCGAATTGCAAAGCTCGTACAAGACAAAAAATGGCATTATAGGTGCCGGAGTGGAATACAGGGCTGAGCATATCAACAGTACCAATCTCGGCAAAAGGGACAGGAACAACCTGGGCATATATGCTGAGTATAAGCATTATTTCTCTGACAGGCTGAACGCGGGTGTAGGACTGTATGCCAACAAAAACAGCGACTACAACTGGGAAGTATTCCCAGGCATAGATGCAGGTTTTTATGTTACCAGGAATTGGAAAATATTTGCCAATGCAACGTCAGGCCAGCGCCTGCCTACTTATACCGACCTGTATTACAAGGGCCCGGCCAACATTGGCAACGCACAATTGAGGCCGGAATATGCATATTATGCTGAAGGTGGCTTGCAGCACAGCAATGATTTCCTGTTTGCGCGTGCTTCTTATTTCTACCGCCGGTCGGCCGACTTTATTGATTGGGTACGTGCCGTTAACACAGACCCCTGGCAGCCGCAGAACTTCCAGACCATTAATACGCAGGGTATATCATTGCTAGCCAACTTTAATATGAGTGAAGCCATGGATTTGGGGGATAATATAGATATGATTTGGAATGCCAACTATACCTACCTGAGCCCGGTGATCGATGCCCCGACAAATGACCTATCCAAATACGCTATTGAAGCCCTGAGGCACCAGGCTACGATAAAGTTGACTTCGACACTCTGGCAGCATGTACAGGCCAATATCGCTTACAGGTATCTCTATCGCATTAATGCCAACGACTATACATTGCTGGATATGAGGCTGGGTTATACTATAAAAAACATATTGCTGTATATAGACGTGAATAACCTGCTGGACACACAGTACAAAGAGATTGGCGCCGTACCCATGCCGGGCAGGTGGTATACTTTCGGGGTAAGGTTTAACCATGTATGGAAATAATCAATACCTCGGGCAGCCGAAACAACCTACCTTTGCACGGTCTTAAAAAAATTGTATGAAAGATAAACACCCCAAGGATAGTCATGTAATTATGTCGGAACTGGTGTTGCCCAACGACACCAATACGCTGGGCAACCTGATGGGCGGTAAGCTGATGCACTGGATGGATATAGCTGCTGCAATAGCAGCGCAGAAGCATTGTAACTGCCCCGTGGTAACAGCGTCGATGGACAATATATCTTTCAACAACCCCATAAAGCTGGGCAATGTATTGACCATCGAATCGCGTGTAGTGCGTGCCTTCAACACCTCTATGGAGATATACCTGAAGGTGTGGGGAGAGGACCTCTCAGCGCAATACAAATACCTGACCAACGAGGCATACGCTACTTTTGTGGCACTGGACCCTAATGGTAAGCCACGTAAAGTACCGCAACTGGTACCTGAAACCGAGGAAGAACAAAAGATGTATGAAGGTGCGCTGCGCCGCAGGCAGGTAAGGTTGATATTGGGTGGAAAGATGCACCCCAAAGACGCGGACGAACTGCGCTCATTGTTTATGCAGGATTAATTCAAGGCTATAAAAATTAAAGGAATGATGCTTGACAGGAAGACACCCCCACGGATACACGATGCGATAGAATTTGACTTCTCTTTACCACCGGTAAATACTTATGTATTAGACAATGGTATTCCGCTGTACTGGCTGAAAGCCGGGGTGCAGGACGTCGTAGAAGTGGATTGGGCTTTCCCTGCGGGTATATGGCACGAGCAGAAGCAAGGCGTGGCCAACGCAGTAGCTGCCCTGCTGAAGAACGGAACTTCCAAACGTACGGCACAGCAAATCAACGAAGCCTTCGAATACTATGGAGCAACTATTAAAGTAAGGCCGGGCAACGACCATGCCATTGTATCATTATACTGCCTGGCCAAGCACCTGCCACAGCTATTGCCCGTTGTGCACGAAATGCTCACTGATTCTGTATTCCCGCAAGAAGAAATAGATATTTACAAGCAGAACACAATACAGCGCCTGCTGGTAAACCTGCGTGAATGTGAGTTTTTAGCCAACCAGAAGATTGATGCCCTACTCTTCGGTGAAGACCACCCGTATGGCCGTTTTACACGAAAAAGCAGCATAGAAGCCATTAACCGGGAAGACCTGCTGGACTTCTATAAGAAGAGTTATGACTTTGCCGGTGTCAAAATCTTCATGGCAGGTAATGTCAGCGAACAGGAGACCAAATGGGTAAACGAAATATTCGGTAGTGCTACTGTGGTAAAAACACCATCTGCTGAGTTGTCTTTTGAACTACAGACAGCGCAGGAGCGGAAGCAACATTTTGTCAATGATGAGAACGGCGTGCAGGGAGCTATACGTATAGGCAGGCTATTCCCCAACAGGCACCATCCTGATTTTGCACCAATGGTGGTAGTCAACACATTATTTGGCGGCTACTTTGGCAGCAGGCTGATGGCCAATATAAGGGAAGATAAAGGCTATACTTACGGTATATACAGCAGCGCATCGTCTATGCAACATGGCGGCTCACTTACTATTCATACAGAAGTGGGAAGGGGTGTGATAGAAAACGCCATCAAAGAGATATATCACGAGATGGATGGTATGTGCAATGAACAAGCTGACGAAGAAGAACTGTTGCTGGTAAAGAATTACCTGCTGGGCAACTTGCTGGGCGACCTGGACGGGCCATTCCACATTATACAACGCTGGCGCACGCTGATACTCAACGGGCTGGATATGAACCATTTCAACCGTAACGTACAAGTGTATAAGTCTATAACTACTGCGGAGGTACAAAAACTGGCACAACAATACTTAGATAAGAATAGTTTCCACGAAGTGGTGGTGATATAAAAGTGACTTCCTGTTTAGCCGCCTGATTAATTCGGGCGGCTTTTTGCATAAATCCCCCTCATATTTGTCGCTATGCCACCCTTTATGTCTCATTGCTTTATCTCAACTTTGTATCGCAAATAATAACTGTAACTAAAAACATTATGGAAAAGTTGAGATTTAATACCACGATCAATGCGCCGCGCGAAAAAGTGTGGGACGTATTATGGAACGACAATACCTACAGCAAGTGGACTTCGGTATTCAGCGAAGGCTCACAAGTGCAGACTGATTGGAATAAAGGCAGCAAAGTCCTGTTCACAGATGGTAAAGGCAGTGGAATGGTATCAGAAATTGCTGACAACGTACCTAATGAGTATATGTCTTTCAGGCACCTGGGCATGGTGATGGGTGGAGTGGAAGATACCACCAGTGAGAAAATAAAAGATTGGGCGGGTGCTATGGAGAACTACAGGCTGAAAGAAACAGATGGTAAAACGGAACTGGAAGTAGAATTGGATATCAACGATGAGTATAAAGACCAGTTTAAAGACATGTTCCCCAAAGCACTCCGTATCGTTAAAGATTTATCGGAAGCACAATAAACAGGAAACTATATTTATGAATCAATAAAAACACAAATCATGTCAGAAAATACAACCGTTATCACAGTATCAGCTAACGTGCAGGCCCCCATTGAAAAAATATGGACAGCGTGGAATGAGCCGCAGCATGTAACACAATGGAACAACGCCAGCCCCGACTGGCATACACCTACGGCCGAGAACGACCTGAGAGAAGGCGGCTCGTTCAAATACAGAATGGAAGCCAAAGACGGTAGTTTCGGTTTTGATTTTGAAGGCGTGTATGACGAAGTGAGACCCAATAAGCTGATCAGCTATACCATGAGCGACGGCAGGAAGGTGAGCACTACATTCGAAACATCTGGAGATATAACTGCAGTTACCACCCGGTTTGATGCAGAAAATGAGAATCCTGTAGAAATGCAGCAAGGAGGCTGGCAGGCTATACTGGATAACTTTAAGAAGTACGCGGAAGCATTATAAGT
>DATCSV010000424.1:0-2532 GCA_036568285.1 Flavipsychrobacter sp.
CCTGCAAGAAAAAAACAATGGTAACTCCACCCGGACCTGACGGCATAAAAGGTAATGCAAGCGCCGTCATTGTAAATAAAATCCAGGACTCAGTATACATCACTTTCAGCGGATCGGATATAGCTACCGGTACACAGCCGCATATTATTGAAAAAGTACTGCCGCCGGGCGACACATTGGTTATAGTCCGGGCCAATTTAAAAGATGCCCACAGGTACATATATGATTGGCATACAAAGGATTATACACGCAGCAGCTGGATGCAAACAGATACCACCGGCAAACCCCCTGTACTGTCACTGGACTATTACGGCGAACAGCAGGATTATGTGATAACTATCGACGGACAGCAGCGGAATGAAATGCTGATTTGCCTGGACGGGGATGGCGTATCCAGTACATGGGAGGCTGTTGATGCTTTTGATACTTTAGGAGCCTCTATATGGGGTAACCTGGCAGACAGGGAAAAAGAGCACGGCCTCGTAATAACAAGGTTTCATACCATCAGGCATAGTTTCAGAGATACGGCCAATAAAGCGAAGACAACGAACCTCGCCTTCAGTTTTGATATGTCTTCATCACGCATGTGGCTGCGGGTAGAGCAGAAAGCTGACAGTTATGTGGTGACCAATGATCTATCGCCATATCTCAATAAGAGTACGCAGGCGAAAGACACCCTGTATTTCTGCCGGTATACGAAGGACTCTTCGGGAATAATCTACCCCCAGCCATATTATCTGCTGGTACGCAAAAGCGTAGAACGTTAAAAACAGCCTGCCCGGCTATTGTATGTTTGTATACTAATGCTACACCCTTATTTTTGAGGGAGGAAATAACTACTAAATGAAATACAGGAATATCTATGTCATAATGCTGGCCACCCTTACCATGACAGCCTGCCAAGATGAAGCGGTGCAGGAGCAGCCTGCGGACGAAAAACCGGCTACAGCGCAAACCCCGGTAACCCGAAAGATACCATATACCCTGCTGAAGCAATACCCGCACAGGACCGATGCGTACACCCAGGGGCTGCAGTATGTAGACGGATACATGTATGAATGCACGGGGCATTACGGCAAGTCGCATATCTACAAATATGAACTGGAAACGGGCAAGATACTGAACGAATATAAGCTGGATGATAAGTACTTCGGTGAAGGCCTCACCGTCATGGGCGATAAGATATTTATCATTACCTGGCGCGAAAAGACAGGCCTGGTATTCGACAGGAACACATTTAAGCCGACAGGCACCTTCCCGCTGGCAACCAGTGAGGGCTGGGGGCTGACAAATGACAGTACCCATCTTATTTACAGCGATGGTTCATCCTACCTGTATTTCGTTGACCCATCAACCTTTAAGCAGGTAAAGCGGATAGAGGTGCGCGACCAATACGGGCCCGTGGGCAACATAAATGAACTGGAATACATCAACGGTTATGTATATGCCAACCAATGGGAAACCGAGTTTATACTGAAAATAGACCCGGCCAGTGGCAATGTATTGGGCCAGGCAGATCTTCGCAACCTGAGGGCCCAGGCAGGCATCCCCCCCCGCAGCTATAACGAAGACCAGCCTGAGGTATTGAACGGCATCGCATATGACAAGCCAAACAACCGCATATTTATAACCGGCAAAAACTGGCCCAAGATACTGGAGATCAAGCTGGACAATTAACAGCTGATACCCAGTAGCACGTATATATACATACCTTAAGCAGGGTATGTTTTGCAAATCATGTATTTACCAATTTTGTTTCTGCTGATAAGACAGCAGGACGCCCCTATATGGACAAGAACCTCACTGTATATCCTATTTCGTCGGGAGACATGCTTAATGTCTTTTCCAACGAAGATTTCGGCCATGTCAGGATAATGGATATGGCCGGCAATATCGTGTACGATGCCGCCATGCTCCTGGCGCATAAACTGCAGGTGGATATCAGCTCCCTGTTGCGCGGCACTTACATAGTAGAGGTAGAATACACAAATAAAAAAGCAGCCCGCTCGGTTTTTGTCAAGATGTGAAATTGCTGTTTCATCTGCTTAAAATCCCTTTAAAACAGAATTGCATTGAATGTGCGGGGATAATAGTGTATTTTTAATACCTATGTTGCCGTTCCGTTTGCTTACATTATGCCTGGCGCTGGGGTTTGCCGCCGGTGCCTGCGCTCAACCTGTGTTCAAAGTACAGAAATGTACTATCGCTTTTAATTCCGATGCTCCAAACGAGATAATAAAAGCTACATCTAAGAAGATGAAAGGATTAGTAGATGCAGGTAAAAAGCAATTTGCGTTCAAGGTGGAGGTTACCTCCTTTGAAGGGTTTAACAGCCCCCTGCAGCGCGAACATTTTAACGAGAATTATATGGAGAGTTTCAGGTTCCCCCATATCAGCTTTTCCGGCAAGATCATAGAAGACGTCGACTTGTCTAAAAACGGCAAATACACCGTGCGGGCAAAAGGGGCACTGGATATCCACGGAGTAAGCAGAGACCGTATAATATATGCCGATGTAGTAACAAAAAACGGG
>DATCSV010000425.1:0-4716 GCA_036568285.1 Flavipsychrobacter sp.
GAACGCACAGGAGTGCCTATCGTGAAAAAAGAAATGGGCAGCGACCCCAGTTCAGTTGCCTTCGACACGGTGCAAAGCGCCTTGGCCCGCGATGTGGATGTAGCTATAATAGACACCGCAGGCAGGCTGCACAATAAAGCAGGCCTGATGGAAGAGTTGAGCAAAATACGACGCGTAATAGCCAAAAAGATACCTGATGCACCGCACGAGGTACTACTGGTTCTCGATGGCAGTACAGGGCAAAATGCCATCGAGCAGGCCAAACAATTTACTGCAGCAACCGATGTTACGGCTATCGCCATCACCAAACTAGACGGCACCGCCAAAGGAGGCGTAGTGCTGGCCATCGCCAACCAATTTAAAATACCGGTAAAATATATCGGCGTGGGCGAACGTATGGAGGATCTGCAATTGTTCAACAAGGCCGAATTTGTAGACAGCCTGTTCAGCCTGAAATCTTAGGTCAGCCCAAGGTATTCTTTTAGCTTCCGGGCTCCCTCCGTAGCAGGCATTTCTATAGGTACTACATTGCGGTATCGGCTTACCAGCGGAATAGCCCTGTCTATTACATATTTTTTCACATCGGATCTTATATAGTCTACCAACCCGGCTGCAGGGTATACTACCAACGATGTGCCTATCAATACAAACAAATCTGCCGACTGCATAATGGGAATTGCCTGCTCTATCATATACACGGGCTCTCCAAACCAGACTATGTGTGGCCTTAGCTGCGCACCGTCGTCTGCCAACTGGCCATGCTGTATATCATCGTATATAGGGTATATGAGGTTTTCATCATGCTCGCTACGCATTTTAAAGATCTCCCCGTGCAAATGCAATACATTGGTAGAACCCGCCCGCTCGTGCAGGTCGTCAATGTTTTGGGTAACAATATGTACATCGTAATGTTCTTCAAGTTCAGCCAGCACTTTATGTGCAGTATTAGGCTCCGCCTCTTTTACATTCCGGCGGCGCATATTGTAAAAGTCCAGCACCATTTCAGGATTCCTATGCCAGGCTGCCGGAGTTGCGACTTCCTCTACTATGTGGCCTTCCCACAGGCCATCGCTATCCCTGAAGGTTTTCAAACCGCTCTCAGCGCTGATACCTGCGCCACTCAATACTACCAATTTCTGTTTGCCCATCGTAAATATTATTTCGGGTAAACAAATATAAAGGCTTGGTAGTTTTTACCGGTAGTAATATGTGAGGAAAACAGGCACTGAAATAACAATGGATGAAATGACCAGGACTATGAACCTGGTACGTTTTGTTCTCTTAACCGTATTAGCGTGTTTTTCTATCTTCTTCTGCCTGCTCGATTTCATCAAATATTTCTTGCAGCTGCAAAGATTCACCCCGCTGCGCGCATGGACAAAATGTTTGTACCGGTTAACTATTGCTTAACTAAGAAAGAAAAAACATTATACCAACTGTAGCTTCTGCTTCAGGTTCTGCAGCATACTATCCGACATTTTGTTGATGTCAAACTCGTGTTGCCAACCCCAGTCAGCGCGGGCATCGGCATCATCTATGCTCTGCGGCCAGCCATTGGCTATCTGCTGGCGAAAATCAGGTGCATAACTGATCTCAAACTCGGGCATCCGGGATTGTATCACTGCTGCCAGCTCTTTGGGTGAAAAACTCATGGCGGAGAAATTGTAAGCCATGCGGCTCTTTATCTTTTCAGCGGGTGCTTCCATCAGCTCTATCGTTCCCCTGATGGCATCGTCCATATACATCATAGGCAGGTAGGTATCTTCCTGCAGGAAGCAGGTGTACTTGCCCGATTTCAATGCTTCGTAAAATATATCTACGGCATAATCAGTTGTGCCGCCGCCCGGCTCACTCTTCCAGCTTATCAGGCCGGGATAACGAAGGCTTCTTACGTCCAGTCCCCACCTGTTGTGGTAGTACTGGCACCACAGCTCACCGGCATATTTGCTGATGCCATACACTGTACCGGGCTCTACAATTGTTTTCTGTGCGGTGTTTTGTTTGGGCGTAGTAGCGCCGAATATGGCAATAGAACTGGGCCAATAAAGTTTATTCAGCTTTTGCTCCACAGATATATCCAGTATCTGCAGTAGGCTTTGCATATTTATATCCCACGCACGTTTCGGAGCTTTCTCACCTGTAGCTGATAATAGTGCCGCAAGCAGGTACACCTGTGTTATGCCGTGCTTTTTTATCACTTCGGTTATGGCGTTACCGTCCATAGCATCCAGCACCATGTAGGGACCGGTACCGTGTAACAGCTCATGCTCATCCCTGATATCGGTGGCCAACACATTACCATCACCATACGCCTTGCGCAGCGCCAGTGTCAGTTCTACGCCTATCTGTCCGCAGGCGCCTATTACCAGGATTTTTTCTTTACTCATGAGCCTTACGCTTTGCTGAAGGATAATAAATAAACAGGCTATAAGCCTTCTTTGATCATATTAATGAAATCGTCAAACAAGTACCTTGAGTCGTGCGGGCCGGGTGTGCTCTCCGGGTGGTACTGTACAGAGAATGCCGGCTTGCCTTTTACCTTAATGCCTTCAATCGACCCGTCGTTCAGGTTCAGGTGTGTCACCTCAATCTTGTCCGATTTTTTAGCAGCCTCGGGGTCTACACCAAAACCGTGGTTCTGGGTAGTTATTTCCGATTTGCCTGTCTGCAGGTTTTTCACCGGGTGATTCAGTCCGCGGTGGCCGTGGTGCATTTTAAAGGTAGGAATGTCATTGGCGCGCGCCAGTATCTGGTGCCCCAGGCATATACCAAACAATGGTTTCTGCTCATCCAGTGCTTGTTTCACCGTTTCTACAGCATAGTCCATAGCCGCGGGGTCGCCGGGGCCATTAGAAATGAATACACCATGCGGCTCAAACTCCGCCAGTTCAGCATAGCTGGTCTTTGCAGGATATACTTTAAGGTATGCCCCCCTGATAGCCAGGCTTTCCAGTATATGCCTTTTCACGCCGTAGTCCAGCACAGCTATGCGCATGGCGGCATTCTTATCGCCGTAATAGTACGGTTCTTTGGTAGATACATGAGACGATAGCTCCAGACCTGCCATATCAGGTACCCGCTTCAGTTCTTCCCTCAGTGCATCTATCTCATTTTTTTCAGTAGAAATGATGCAGTTCATAGCACCCTTGCTCCTGATGTGTTGCACCAGCGCACGGGTATCTATGTCGTGTATTGCAACTATATTGTTGGCTACAAGGTATTCTTCCAGGCTCTCATCAGCTATCATACGGCTGTAGCGCTCCGATATATTTTTACATATCAGCCCCTTTATCTTTACAGAGTCGCTTTCCGTATCCTCCTTCTTCACTCCGTAGTTGCCTATATATACGGTATTCATTATCAACACCTGGCCGTAGTAAGAAGGGTCTGTAAACACCTCCTGGTAACCGGTCATGCCTGTATTGAAGCATATTTCACCACCCGTTGTGCCCTTTGCGCCAAAAGCTTTACCTTTTAGGTAGGTACCGTCTTCCAACAGCAGGTATGCGGGTGCAAATTCTGTTTGTGTATGCATACTGAAAAAACAAATTGTGCAAATGTAAGAAAACTTACGCTTCAGGAAAAAACTATCCTGTTAAATAGCCTTCATCAAGATATATAGGGCCAATATCACTGCTATAAGTACGTAGAAGACAGCATTGACTTTATTACTTTTTTTATAATAGTCCTTCAGTTTTTCATGAAAGGTATTACGGATGGTTACTCTATTGAAAAATAACAGAGAATTGAAGAACAAAGAGAAATAGTTTTTGTGCAGGCTTACCGATATTATAGAAACCTTGACAATAGCAAACAACGCTATTAGTACCAGTATTAGTGCCGGTGCTACATCTATTATCAGGTTACGTATCATCTATTGTATGTATACAACTGTAAAGTGATTAAGTATTATGATAGTGGATTAAGGTAAAATCGATGTTATCAAATCGCTAATTCCTTATTAAGCGCAAATATGAGACCAAAATAATTGATAGTGAAATTTTGAGGGGCTTAAAAATACACATTACGCTAACAAACATACATCAGATGGGAAAGAACTATTAATTTTGAGGAGTGAACCCGGCAGAGAATATATTAATAGTCTTAGGCTACCCTGCAGACGGAAATGGTGACCCCGGCGCTATATTAAAATCCCGGCTGGACAAAGCCATAGAATTGTACAGGCATGGTAATGCAGGTAAAATAATAGTAACAGGCGCCGCGGTAGACAATGAGTTTGTAGAGTCGGAGGTCATGGCGGTATACCTGGTGCGCAATGGTATTCCCCATACAGATATTTTTGTAGAGTCCAGCGCACGCAATACTTATGAAAATGCATTGATGGTCAGCCGTATTATGCGCGAGAAGGGGTATAAAAAAGCCATGGTGGTTACGTCCAGCTTCCACCGGATGCGTGCCAAAAAATTCTTCCGCAGGCATGTAGACAACGTGACCATTGTGCCGGCTCCCTTCCCCAAGGGCTTTCCTTTGGCAAAACGCCTGCTATACGAGCTGAAAGAGTATATCATTATTTTTTTATTCAACCTGGGCCTGCTCAATAGCTGGTACTCGGTGCAACGTTCGTAAAACGGTGGGTAGTATAGCACGCAGAGACACAACAGCTATCATAGAGCAACTGCGCAAGATCAGGTGGGTAGACAAATACCATACATTCCACAGGATAGTACCCGGGGTTGAAAACACACCCGAGAATGA
>DATCSV010000426.1:0-3465 GCA_036568285.1 Flavipsychrobacter sp.
GGTAATGATATGCCCTGTTTTCTTTTCCAGCAGCAGTTGGTGTTCCCTGCCCAGCTTCAGCTTGTATTCATGCAGCTTTTCTATGGCTGCATCCATACCGGTAATTTTGCGTTCCACTATCTGTATCAGTTTAGTGATGTCCAGTACATTGATGGACTGCAATACCAGTAACTCTCGTATTTCCTCCAGCGTAAAGCCCAGCTCTTTGTATTTGCGAATGGTCTTCAGTACCAGCAGGACTTCTTCTGGATAGTCTTTGTAATTATTACTGTTCTGGCGAGGCTGTTTTGGCAATACTATCAGCCCTATCTTTTCATAATACCTGATGGTATCCCTGCTAAAACCTGAACGTTTGGATAATTGACCTATAAGCATATCGCAAAGATAATAGTAGAAATAAATGTCTTGATACTATGCTTCCTCTTCCACTAATGCCTGTTTGGGTTCTGGTATACCAAGCGCTTCCTTTTGCTCGGATGTCAGGTTCCCGTCCCGTATCATTTTATTGAGTTCGCTAACGGTGAGGGATGATTTATCAGGGCTCCAGCCTGGTGCTCCAAAAATGTAATTCAGTTTATCCTTGAGGGTCTTGGCATTGCGTACATCATGCCATATGTTTTCAAACTCGTGTGTCACGATCTTCACCGGGTTGTAGCTATTGGGTGGTTTGGTCACACCGAAATGCCGTTCCTGGCCGTCGCGCCCATTGTGAAATGTTCCGAATATTTTATCCCATATGATCAGTATGCCGCCAAAGTTTTTGTCCATATAGGCAAAGTTCTTGCTATGGTGTATCTGGTGTAGTTGTGGCGTGTTGAATATTTTTTCGAACCAGCCCAGGTGGGGCACCGATAAAGAGTGCAGTGTAAACTGGTACAGGGAGTTTATAGCCATGGCCATCAGTACCATGACGGGGTGGAACCCAACGGCAGGCATCCACAACCAATAGACGGGCTTGAAGAAGAAGATCGTCCAACTGTTGCGGAAGGATGTGCCAAAATTGAAATACTCCGAAGAATGGTGGGGTATATGGGCCGCCCACAATATGCGTATAGTATGTGTAAAACGATGATGCCAGTAAAAATTAAAATCATCGCCAATGATACAAAGTATCCACACCCACCACGCAGCGCCCAGCCAGTTTTGCCCGAAGGCGGCCGTATAATTAAGCGATTCCCTCAGTGGCTCAAATAATTCAAAGACAATAGTAAATACCGCCAGCGTACCTGCTTTAGTAAGCATTTGCATGAGTACAGCGCCTATACCTACGCCCGCGCTTGCGGCGGAGTCTTTCCATTCGTACAGGTGTTTATTATGACGAATGCTCATTATCACTTCGATGGTAATAATGATAACGGCTAATGGGATAAAATAAGGAATGAAATAAACGAACTTCATTAGTATGCTTTATTTTTTTTTAAACGGCTACTAAAACATTGCCGCAAGGAAAAATTGCAGATGGTGCGTACAGTCAGAGTGAAAGTCGGGAACGCTTATTATATAAACGTAAAATGAGCAGAAATATTACCTGCACCGTACTGCTCAATGTACCCGCCACAAGATACCAAAAAGAAGCCACATTAAAAAATAGAAGAGCCCTGCCCGCCTTTGGTACCCGCATTGCGAAAGACACTGTGAATATGAGTCCCAGCCCACCCCAAATAATAAAGATGCTCTTCATCAACGTAGATTCAGGGTCAATCCCAACTGCGGAAACAATATTGCTCCAGGGCCCCAGTTGCCCGGCATACTCACCGGTTGCGGGCCTGAAGTAGTCTCCTACGATCAATGCGCGGGAGCCGTCAACGGTCATGAAGCTAAAGTTGAGTGTAGCCAGTATTATCACTATCCACCTGAGTACTTTCATAATTTATGAGGAATGTCAGTTTTCAATGTAACACATATTACAGACATTGAATAATGCAGGGGGTAATTTCGTGTTAACAGTTCATCTAAAAAACAATGGTTATGAAAAAGCTGATTCCGTTATTGATATTGATAGTCGCAACAGGCTCATCACTTAGTCTCGCATCCTGCAAAAAGGAGAAAAATAATGTTACGCCGGCCGCTACTGCGCAACCGGACAATTCAACCGCTCTTACTGCCTTTGAAAAAGAGACGATCACTTACACCCGAGAAGAAGAGAAAATGGCACGTGATGTTTATAACGTAATGCTGGCCAAATGGAACATCAACATCTTCTCGAACATAAGCGCCAGCGAGCAAAAGCACATGGATGCGATACAGACTTTGCTGACAGCATACAACCTGCCAGACCCTGTTGGCAATAATGCGCCGGGTGTATTTACAAATGCTGAGATACAACAGTTGTACAACAGCCTGGTGGCTAAAGGCAACATTAGCGAAACAGACGCTATGATAACAGGCCTGACAATAGAAGATATGGATATATATGATTTGCAACAAGCTATCCAGCAAGTACAGAAACAGGATATTAAAACAGTTTTGGGTAACCTATTGCGCGCCAGTAAAAATCATATGCGCGAGTTTTATACTCAATTGCAAAACCGCGGAGGGGTGTACTCACCTCAATATATAACACAGCAGGAGTACAATGATATCATAAACAGTCCAAAGGAGCATGGTGGGCAATAGTACGGTAACTGATAAATGTCAGCGCAGAGTGTAACATCGCTCACCTGATGCTGAAACGCAGTGATTTACCTTTGTATTGTGATTGAGGGAATCGAGGTGTATTGAAAAAAAAGTCGTGATTGTGATGTTGAAGAAGCGGCACGGATTATTCCGTGCCGCTTAGTTATTATAGAGTTCCAATAGTTTGTATAATGTCTTCCTGTTGCGCATAGTGCATTTCACCTTCAGCTTATTTTCTATCAGTTTATTCTCAAAACGCGCCTTGCCCCTGTCCCTGTACCGCAGTATGTATATTTCCTTGCCTTTGATGGTGCATTCATCTATCTCGCTGTTAAAGGTTAGCAACAGTTTTTGCTGCTCTTTAGCGGGCTCATCCGACAGGAAACCGAGATACACCACTGCGTTGCCATCGTCTTCTATCTTCTTGTACGGATCCTTATCGGCTATTGCTTTTAATTCATCTATAGTGCGTACCATAGTTTCCACTTCGAAGCCCAGTTCTTTCAGCAGGTGTTTTTCTATTTTCTTTGCGAGTGCTTCATTGGGGCTTTTTGCAGTTTCAAAATATACGTTGCCACTCTGTATATAAGTCGCCACATTCTTAAACCCCATTCCCTCAAACAACTGTTTCAGGTGCACCATCTTGATGATTTTGGTACCTGATACATTGATAGCCCGATGGAATGCTACGTACGCAGGCATATCAATCGATCTTGTTTTCCCTGTTATCCAAAAATTTCACCTGTTTCCTGCTCCCTTCAGGAAATTGCACCTGCTGTATGGTGCTGGCTGAGTGAAACTGCAGCAAAGGTGCTACCCGCAATTTGCTTTGCAGTTCAGGCTTCAGTT
>DATCSV010000427.1:0-6966 GCA_036568285.1 Flavipsychrobacter sp.
CTATGTATTGCTGGATGGCAGTAAAGATTACGCCCGTGCATCGGTTGCATTCTACTACAGGGAGAACGGCAGCAATGAAACGAAAACAGCCTTCTTCAACTATATACGCGACGGTGCCAATACCCGGACCGCTAACTTCAACGTGATCAGCCGCAATTACAGCAGTTATCCCGCAGCAAACTTTATAGGCAGAAGTACAGACACACTTTTATTGCAGAACGACCCCGGCCTGAACATCGACCTGCACATTCCGCACCTGGATCAACTGCCGGTTGCATCTATTATTAAAGCAGAACTGGTGATAAGGCAAATGAAAATAGGCGTGGACGCAGATAGCCTGCAAGAACCTAACCGTATAGTGCCCAAAGGCGTGGATGCAAGTGGTAACGAATATGAAATAGCGGACTTTGCCGCTAATGACTTTGGCGCTGCACTGGCGTTTGTAAATGGTACCCGCCGCACCGAGAAAGACGCTAACGGAAACGACGTTTCAACATACAGAATTAATATACCCAGAGAGGTACAAAAAGCTATTATTGATAAACGTAATGAATTACATTTGCGTATCAAAGGCGCAACGGGTTTCCCTGCAGCATACAGGCTGGTGGCCGGCGGCAGAAACAGTGGTGCCTACAGCATCGAACTAAACATCGTTTATTCAAAACCAGATTAAAACATCTTTTTATGTGCGGTATTGTCGGGTATATAGGCAACAGAGAAGCATTTCCGATATTAATAAAAGGGTTGAAAAGGCTGGAATACCGTGGATATGACAGCGCAGGTGTAGCACTATTGAATGGAGATCTCACCGTCTATAAAAAAGCCGGCAAGGTAAGCGAGCTGGAAAAAATAACTGACGGACAAAAGGTGGCAGCAAGTATTGGCATAGGCCATACACGCTGGGCCACACATGGTGAACCTAATGACACCAATGCACACCCTCATATTTCACAGTCTGGCCAGTTAGCGATAATACACAACGGAATTATTGAAAACTATGCTTCTGTTAAAGCCGAGCTTCAAAGACGCGGCTATGAGTTTCACTCGGATACAGATACTGAAGTATTGGTAAACCTGATAGAAGAGGTACGCAAGGATTATCCTGAACTGGAAGATGCCGTACGTGTGGCACTCAACCAGGTAGTGGGTGCGTATGCCATCGTTGTGATTGATAGAGAAAATCCGGATCAACTGATAGCAGCCCGCAAAGGCAGTCCCCTGGTAATAGGTATTGGCGAGGGTGAATTCTTCATTGCATCAGACGCATCACCCATCATTGAGTATACCAAGAACGTAATATACCTGGACGACCAGGAGTATGCTGTCATTAACCGTGATAGTAGTTATACAATTAAAACTTTGGGCAACGTAAAGAAAACCCCTGCTATACAGGAGTTGGAAATGAGCCTGGAGATGATTGAAAAAGGCGGCTTTGAGCATTTCATGCTGAAGGAGATATATGAGCAGCCCAAAGTAGTAGCCGACTGCCTGCGCGGACGTATGAACGCTGCACAAGGCTGGATAAAGCTGGGTGGCCTTTCTGAATATATAAACCGCATAGATAAAGCAGAACGAATATTAATAACTGCCTGTGGCACCTCGTGGCACAGCGCCCTGATAGGCGAATACCTGATAGAAGACCTGGCACGCGTACCTGTGGAGGTAGAATATGCTTCAGAGTTCAGGTACCGCAACCCCATTATCAACGAATCGGATGTGATAATGGCCATATCCCAGAGTGGAGAAACGGCTGATACACTCGCCGCTATAGAACTGGCTAAAAGCAAAGGGGCGTTGATATACGGTATCTGCAATGTTATAGGTTCGTCTATCGCCCGGACGTCACACGCCGGTTCTTATACCCACGCAGGCCCTGAGATCGGCGTAGCATCTACCAAAGCATTCTGCACACAAATAACTATACTGACACTTATTGCGCTGCAAATAGCCCAGGAGAAAGGCTCTGTATCAACCTCAAAACTGCGCGAGATACTGTATGAGCTGGAAAACATACCCAAAAAGATAGAAGAAACGCTGAAACTGGACGACCAGATACGCGAACTGGCAGAGCAATACAAAGACGCACGTAACTTCCTGTACCTGGGACGTGGATATAACTTCCCTGTAGCGCTGGAAGGGGCGTTGAAGCTGAAAGAAATCTCTTATATACATGCAGAAGGTTACCCTGCTGCGGAAATGAAACACGGCCCCATTGCACTTATTGACGAAGAAATGCCGGTCGTATTCCTGGCTACCAACCAGAGTGCCTACGAAAAAATAGTATCGAACGTACAGGAGGTGAAAGCCCGCAAGGGTAAAATAATTGCGGTGGTACACAAAGGTGATACCCAACTGCGCGACCTGGCCGACCATATTATTGAAGTGCCGGAAACAGAGGAGGTGTTATCTCCGCTTCTCAGCATCGTACCGCTTCAATTGCTGGCTTATCATATAGCCATCCTGCGCGGCTGCAACGTAGACCAGCCCAGGAACCTGGCCAAATCAGTAACCGTAGAATAAACAATCAATTGATCATATTTTTTAAAAACTATAACTAACTAATAGAATGCCTTATTTATTTACATCGGAATCAGTGTCTGAAGGGCACCCGGATAAAGTAGCCGACCAGATATCAGATGCATTAGTTGACAACTTCCTGGCATGGGACCCTAACTCCAAGATAGCTTGTGAAACCCTGGTTACTACCGGGCAGGTGGTATTGGCAGGAGAGGTTAAATGCAATACATATATAGACGCACAAAACATAGCACGCGAGGTAATAACCAAAATAGGCTATACAAAGAGCGAATATATGTTTGAGGCTAACTCATGCGGTGTATTGTCTGCTATTCACGAGCAATCTCCGGACATCAACCAGGGTGTAGACAAGAAGAAGAAAGAAGAGCAAGGCGCCGGCGACCAGGGCATGATGTTTGGCTATGCAACCAACGAAACGGACAGCTACATGCCACTGGCACTGGATATGGCACACGTACTGCTGCGCGAGCTGGCAGCTATACGCAAAGAGGGCAAACAAATGAAATACCTGCGTCCTGATGCAAAAAGCCAGGTAACGCTGGAATATAGTGACGATAACAAACCCGTCCGCATTGATACTATCGTTATCTCCACACAGCATGACGACTTTGCTGAGGAGAAGAAAATGCAGGAAAGCATCAAGAAAGATGTGCTGAATATACTGATACCCCGTATCATTAAGAGGTACCCGCAATACAAATCATTATTCAATAAGCAAATAAAGTATCACATCAACCCTACCGGCAAGTTCGTAATAGGCGGACCTCATGGTGATACCGGCCTTACCGGCCGCAAGATCATCGTAGATACATACGGTGGCAAGGGCGCACACGGTGGTGGCGCTTTCTCGGGTAAAGATCCCAGCAAGGTAGACCGTTCTGCGGCGTATGCTACCCGCCATATCGCTAAAAACCTGGTGGCTGCCGGCATTTGCGAAGAGGTGCTGGTACAGGTATCGTACGCCATAGGCGTAGCAGAGCCAATGGGTATTTATGTAAATACGTACGGAACGGCCAAGGTAGACCTGAACGACGGTGCCATTGCTAAGATAGTAGGCCAGGTGTTTGATATGCGCCCATACTATATAGAACAGCGCCTGAAACTGCGCCAGCCTATGTATAGCGAGTGCGCTGCTTACGGCCACATGGGCCGCAAAAACGAAGTAGTTACCAAAGAATTTAAGAATGGTAGCGGCAAGACCAAAAAGATGAAAGTAGAACTGTTTACATGGGAGAAACTGGACTATGTAAGCAAAGTAAAGAAAGCTTTCGGATTGAAATAAGCAATCATAAAAGCTTATACTCTTTAGCCCCGGATGTTTAAACATCCGGGGCTAATTTTTCCCCGAGATTCAAGGTTACATAAAAAACTGTCCCGCCTTAGAGCGGGACAGTCTGATGAATTATTATAAGAAGAGGCTACTATTTCTTAGTGACCCTCATTATTTCGCTGTGTGTATCATCATTATATTTTACAATGTAGATGCCTGATGGCAGGTTAGACGCATCTACCACCACCTTATCCGTTCTTACCGGTGCATTGTACACTGTTTTACCTGTCAGGTCTATGATGGTCAACCTGGCGTTGCCGCCCATGTCACCGTTCAGTTGAACGGTCAGGCTGTTTTGTACAGGGTTAGGATATGCATCCATGCTGAATATAGCTGAACCTTGTACGTTTTCAACAGACACACCGCCCAGTGTTTTGAATGACACATTAGACCAGTCCGACAATGGAGTAGGCGAACACCTGCTGCGCACGTGGAAGAAATAGGTCGTCTTAGGCGAGAGGCCCTGCTGCACTATGGCTGTATTAATGGTATAATGCCCTTTCTGCGGCGGGTCAGGCGTAGTACTCACAGCATACTCATATCCATAGGCTGTTTGTATAGGGTCCCACTGTACCCTTACCGTGCTGTGTGTCAGTTTATCATATTTCAGGTTAGGCGCGTAGCAACATGGGTCGGTAACAAATGAATCCCTTACCCATGGAGAAACCTTCCAGTCACGGGATATCCTGCCTGCTGTGTCGCATACCAGGCGTACCATTACATAATATTTCGTATCGCACTGGAAAGTATCTACATCCACAGTCGTATTGGTGGTATATGTAAAACCACGCTGTGTATCTACCGGTATAGTATCTACTGTAGTGATATGATATTCATAAAACTCGGCATTCTCCTTAGGTGTCCACGAGAAGTCGCCTGATTTATAATCTACATTAGCTACAGATATTACGTTGGGAGGTAAACATGGGTTCACCACTTCAAAAGTGTAGTCTTCAGCCTCGCCAAATTTGCCCAAACATGCTGTAGAAGTGTTATCAAAAGTAAAGCTGATATTGGCACTAGCTATTATGCGCATTCTCGTTAACCCCTCCTTTGCATGACCAGGAACCTTAATTTTCAGCGTAATCGTTGTACCTGATGACAAATGTACGTCAGGTCGCGGATTAGGCAAAGGACTGGGTGGTTGAGAAGCCCACTCATCTAAATCATCAAAATCGCCGTCCCTATTCCAATCCACATAAATTTTGTCTATTGCGCTACAGATATTATCCGGATTACTACAGTTACCCCTCCAAGTTATTTTGATATCTACAGTCTGCCCAGCTGTCTGCTTTACCAGCATATTTGTACCGGTATAGTCAGAATACGAAGTCGTAGTATTACCGCAGTTCGTGTTCAGGTTACTGAAGTTTATCATACCACCTGTAGTTACCACACTTTGTATGTAACTCCACCGCGTAGCATGACCACATGGTTGGGCGAATCCAGGGGGATCACCGACCCCGTTACAATCTTTTAGCGTGGGCAACTGAGCATTCGCATCTATAGTGCCAATTGCAAACGCCAAAACACCCAGCAAGGCCTTAGGGAACAAAGAGTATCGTTTTATGCTCATATTTCTAACCTATTATTGAAATAAAAAATTGAACTACAATATACAAAAACTAAATGAATTTATAAAAATTATCGGCATTCATCAAAAATTATCTGATGACCCTGTACGAGTAGACAGCAATAAAAACTAAAAGGTTTGCAGAATTAGCCTTTTTCTTCATGCACTTTGTGGCCTGATCTTTGGCAATCAGAAAAGAACACTAACATAATGATAATCAGCAAATTAAATGACCGGAGACTACGCTCCGGCCATTCATCCTAATTGATCAACACTACGCCCCTACTGCTTTGTAAATTTCAACTGCTCCCTGCGGCTGTCGTCGGTGTACCGTACTATGTACATGCCTGCCGGAAGCTCGCCCGCATTTATAGTCGCGGTATTGCTGTTAATGGTTTGTGTCTTCAGCAATTTGCCGGTCATATCCAGCACGGCTATAGTCCCTTCTTTCACCACACCACCTATAGACACCACCATTTCCTCCTGCACAGGATTAGGATACACTGCCATACCTGCCCCTTCACGGTTCAGCTTGTTCACATTCAGTGCCCAGGTACTGAAGCTGGCCGTAGCCCAATCTGACTTATCGTACATAGAGCTGCAATGCGCCCTTACGTGAACGTAGTACTGAGTGCCATCGTCCAGGAAGGACGCCAGCATACTGCTCTTGTTGATAAACGTGCCTACCGCAGGCGGTGTGGCCGATTTGTTCATTGCATATTCATACTTATGAGCTGTTTTTACATCCTGCCATGAAACAACTGCACGATTGTCATTCAGGCCGCTGATAGTAATGACCGGCGTATGGCAAGTAATGAGCGTAGTGAAGGAATCCATAGTAAAACCTGATGTGTCCTTAATACCACAGATATTGCGAATGAATACATAGTATTTCGTATCCTCCGTCAGTCCGCTGGCTGCCAGGCTGTTGGTGGTGGGCTGGTTGGCCGCAGCCCACTCAGCATGTGTAGGATACTTATTATTGGTTTTAATGATTACCTGGTAGCCCAGCGGATTAAACACGGGTTGCCATTCAATATCGGCCACGAAGGCGGTAACATTGGTTATCCTTACGCCTTTCGGGTTCTCGACACAGCGAATACCTATCCTGCCATTCTGCACACCGGTATAGCTGCCCACACTATCGAGCGTGTTAGCCGGCGCCAGAATGTTGTTAGCCACGTCGGTAGATGCATTAGAATAGTTATACCCTTCCCAGGCACTGCCATTGCTGGAGCGGGCTATCACCGCTTCGGATTCATCGGGTATGGTACCCAACCATATGTCCTTGTAATACGCATGCGGCTTGTAGCCATGCACCCAGGTTGAAGGTGTACCTGCTGTATAAAAATACATTCTGCCCACACCCGCCGGCATAGGGCCTGCCTGCAGTCCGCTGTACTGATGTACGGTATAGCTGGCCGGTACCGTCGCGCCCCACTCTACAGCTAATACGGTATCCTGCGCAAACAAGAAGTATTGGGTACTGTTGGCCACCGGGTTAGCGGGTATTGGATCGGCATCC